>CAZLFW010000184.1:0-5324 GCA_964559045.1 uncultured bacterium | reverse complement strand
CCTCATTTAATAACATACTATCTTATGGAACTTGCGGGAGAATTTCATTCGTATTACAATAAAAACAAGGTGCTTGGCAATAAAACGAGACTGATTCTAATATCCGCCATAAAAAAAGTATTGTCGGAAGGATTGGAAATTATTGGTGTTGAAGCACCGGAAAAAATGTAAATTTCGGACTTATAACCAAATTTTTCACTTTTCAAATACAGGTGATTTTATGGGAAAAACACTGATATTTATCGGAATAATGCTTATTGCATTAGGATTGTTTTTAAATTTTAACGGGAAGATACCTTTTTTGGGAAAACTTCCCGGCGACATTTACATTAAAAGAGATAATTTCTCGTTCTATTTTCCCGTTACAACGTGCATTGTAATAAGTATTATCATATCAATAATCTTAAAGTTTTTCAAAAAATAAATGAAATCTAAAATATTTTTAATCCCGTTAGAATAGACGGAATATTAAGCTCCATTGCTCTGGAAAGCTCCACGTGAGCTGCAAAACCGCAATATTTGCAGTTAATGTCCCCTCTGTTTTTAACGTAGCATCCAATATTTATTTTACCGTCCGGTTCCGCATTTATCAAAGCTTCGGGATGACATCTCCATGTGTTTTGTTTTAAATCTTCCAAACATCCGATTGAATCTGAAATAGGCACTTTTAATTTTTTTAACTTTAACAATTTGTTTAAAACTTTTATTCTCTTGTCAAGAGGGACAAAAAGCTTGAAATTATTTTCATAAGGATAGTAAAACTGTATTGTTATTCCGTCCACAATATTTTTCAGATACAAACAAAGTGCCGGAATTTCATCGCAATTTAGCTTATTAATGCAAATATTGGCAAACAGCCTCGGCTTTCTGTTAAAAACCTTAAATTCTTTTATATTTTCCAAAACATTGAGAAAAACCCCTTTTCCTCTCACAGCATCATGATTTTTGCCGAAACCGTCGATACTCACCCATACCGTATCAGCAGGATAATTGAACCCGTTTAATCCGTTAGTGGTAAAATTAACACTTAAAAATTTCTTTTTTGCATACTGTAAAACATGAGTAAAATTATATTCTCCGTCTTGCCAAAGAGTGGGCTCTCCTCCTTCGAAAATTATTATTTTCGCTCCATGTTCAGCAAGCTTGTCAATTGTTTTGCAAACATTTTCAAAATTCATTTCCTGCTTATCAAGTTTCCAAAAAGGACAGTGCAGACATTTTAAATTGCACCTGTGCGTAATTTTAAATCCTGCAAGAAGAGGTGTTTTTTTATACAGATATTTTATATAGTGAGTAAAAAAAGAAAAATATTTTACTATTGCTAACTCCTTAAAACTTGTTTTAAAAACCTTCCGGTATGGGAATCTCTGTTTTTCACAATATCTTCAGGAGTTCCTTCGGCAACAACATATCCTCCTGAATCTCCTCCTTCGGGTCCCAAATCAATAATGTAATCAGCACTTTTTATAACATCAAGATTATGCTCTATTAACACTATGGTATTCCCTCTGTTTCTCAATTCAAACAAAACGTTTAAAAGTTTTTTTATATCGTCGAAATGCAAACCAGTTGTAGGTTCGTCAAGTATGTATAAAGTTTTTCCTGTATCTCTTTTTGACAGCTCTTTCGACAGCTTAATTCTCTGAGCTTCTCCACCTGAAAGAGTTGTTGCAGGCTGTCCGAGTTTAATGTATCCGAGCCCTACTTTTTTCAAAAGCTCAAGTTTTTGTTTCACAGCCGGAATATTTACAAAAAATTCATAAGCCTGATTAACTGTCATGTCAAGGACGTCCGCTATGTTTTTACCTTTGAATTTAATATTGAGAGTGTCCTTGTTGTATCTCTTTCCTCCGCAAGATTCGCATTTAATGTAAACATCGGGGAGGAAAAGCATTTCAAGCTTTATAACCCCGTCACCGGAACAATGCTCGCATCTTCCTCCTTTAACGTTAAAACTGAAACGTCCCGGTTTGAACCCACGCATTTTTGCCTGAGGCACTTTTGAAAAAATCTCCCTTATCGGAGTGAAAACACCTGTGTAAGTTGCAGGATTGGACCTTGGAGTTCTGCCAATGGGACTCTGGTCTATTTCAATAACCTTGTCTATTTTTTCAAACCCTTTGATTTTACTAAACCTACCGTGCTTGACATTCTGTCTGTAAATTAATTTTTTTAATCCCTTGTATAATATTTCAATTAAAAGCGTGCTTTTGCCGGAACCTGACACACCTGTTATGCACGTAATTACATTCAAAGGAATTTTCACATCTATGTTTTTCAGGTTGTTCTCTGAAGCATCTTTTATTTCAATAAACTCGACAGATTTTATCCTTTTGTCAGGAATTTTTATATTAAGTTCCTGTGACAAATATTTGCCGGTTAAAGAATCTTTACAAGCTTTTATATCGGAAAGAGCTCCTTTTGCAACTACAAATCCACCCTTTACACCGGCATGGGGTCCCATATCTATAATAAAATCGGCATTTTTTATTGTATCTTCGTCATGCTCCACCACTATTACCGTATTTCCCCTGTGTTTCAAAGCTTTAAGCGTATTTATAAGCTGCATGTTATCCCTTTGATGCAATCCTATACTCGGCTCATCAAGAACGTATATAACTCCTGACAGCATTGAGCCTATTTGAGTTGCAAGCCTGATTCTCTGGCTTTCTCCGCCGGAAAGAGTTGAAGCTCTTCTTTGAAGAGTAATGTATCCAAGCCCAACTTTGTTAAGAAAATCCAATCTGTTTTTAATCTCTTTGAACAGTCTTTTTCCTATGCTGCGCTCTTCTTCGCTTAATTCCAAATTAGAAAAAAATTCCGTTAATTTTTCCACTGACAAGGAGCATAGTTCGTGGATATTGTATCCTTTGAATTTTATAAAAACCGCTTCTTTTTTTAATCTTGTCCCTTGACAAACAGGACATGTTATTTCTCTCGAATATCTTTTTATAATGTTTTTAACTTTAAACTTTTCATAAGGAACAAAATTGCCTGTGTTGTAATCTTCAACAACACTTCTCAACCTGTTAATGTTTATTTTGCTTTTTTTTGCCTCATGCTCGTCAACACCGTATATGAAACCGAGCCCCCTGCAATTATCACAAGCTCCGTATGGAGTGTTAAAGGAAAAAAGTCTCGGTGATATTTCGGGATAACTTATTCCGCAATGAACACAAGCTGCTTTTTCGCTGAAAATAAATTCCTCTCCCGAATCAAACAATTCCATTTTCAACAAACCGTCTGCAACATCCAAAGCTGTTTCTATTGAATCGGCAAGTCTGTTTTCAACACCTTTTTTTATTATCAACCTGTCAACAAGAATATCAACGGAATGTTTTTTGTTTTTGTCAATGGAAATTTCATCTTCTTCAAGAGTATAAATTTTACCGTCCACTTTAACTCTCGTAAACCCGTTTCTGAGAAATTTTTCAAATTCTTTTTTAAATTCTCCTTTTTTACCTCTGATAACAGGTGCATAAAGGATAATCCTCGTTTTTTCGGGAAGTTTCAATATTTCGTCCAAAATCTGCATTGAAGTTTGAGCTGTGATTTTTTTGCCGCATTTGTAGCAATAAGCTTCTCCGAGATTTGCATATAACACCCTGAAATAGTCGTATATTTCGGTAACAGTTGCAACAGTGGAACGAGGATTTTTGCTTACCGTTTTCTGCTCAATGGCAATTGACGGAGACAAGCCTTCTATGTAATCAACATCAGGCTTTTCCATAAGCTCGAGAAACTGTCTTGCATACGATGAGAGAGACTCCACATAACGTCTTTTACCTTCGGCATAAATAGTGTCAAAAGCAAGGGTGGATTTTCCTGAACCGCTTACACCTGTAACTACAACAAGAGAATTTTTAGGTATATCTATATCAATATTTTTCAGATTGTGTTCACGAGCACCGCGAATTTTTATCATAACTGCCTGAGAAGAGCATTGACAATTGACACTGCAACAGGAGTGCCGCCTTTTCTTCCAAGCGCGGTAATAAAGGGAACTTTATTAAAATTATAAAGAGCCTCTTTACTCTCCGCAGCTCCTACAAAACCCACGGGAACTCCGATAACCGCGGCAGGAGAGATACTACCTTTTTTTATAAGAGACATTGTTTCAAACAATGCCGTGGGTGCATTGCCTATAACTATTAAACCGTTATCCGCTTTCTTCCCGTGTAATCTCAAAGCTGACATTGAACGGGAAATACCTCTCTCTTTTGCATAGGCAACAACATCATCCGAATCTATGAAAGATTCTGTGATAATATTGTATTTTTGACAGTAAACCTGTGATATCCCGTATTTAACCATTTTTATATCAGTTAGGATAAAACACTCTTTTTTCAACGCATTAACCGCTCTTTCGTGAAAATCTTCGGAAAATTTTATTGTATCAAGGAAATCAAAATCAGCAGTTGAATGAATCACTCTCACAACAACATCTTTCATATTTTCCGGAATATTTCGGAATTTATTTTTATCCGCTTCTTCTCTAATTATTTCAAAGCTTCTGCTTTCAATCCTCATAGGGTCGAGTATTGTCATACGCTATACCCTTTCCACATACTCACCGGTTCTTGTGTCTATTTTTAAAACATCGCCTATATTGATAAAAAGGGGCACATTCAAAGTATATCCGGTTTCAAGAGTTGCAGGTTTGGAAGCGGAAGATGCCGTGTCTCCTTTGAGACCCGGCTCTGTATGAGTAACCTCAAGCTCGATAAAAGTGGGCAAATCAATACTAATAGGCTCTCCTTTGAAAAAAAGCACTTTAACGTTAGTGTTTTCTTTTAAAAAAACTTTTTCATCTTCTATTTTGGAAGAGTTTATCCCAATCTGCTCGTAGGTTTCATTGTCCATAAAATTGTAAACATCACCGTCCTGATAAAGATACTGCATCTCTTTTTCTTCAAGATCGGCTTTTTTAAGCTTTTCTCCCGACCTGAAAGTTTTGTCAATAACAGCTCCTGTTTTGAGATTTTTCAGTTTGGTTCTGATAAAAGCTCCTCCTTTACCCGGTTTAACGTGGAGAAAATCCACTATTGAATAAGGATCTTCATTTAGCTCTATTCTCAAACCTTTTCTAATATCAGAAGTATTATACATAACTCCTCCTTAATTTATGATTCTGCTGCCTATTTCTTCTGTTGATTTTTCATCTTGAAAAAATCGCTCGTTTATAAAATCCTGCTTACTGTTACCTGTTTCAAAATATTGAGCCAAAGTCTTCATTTCCCAATATCTGTATCCGTCCTTAAAACCGTCAAATTTAACAGTATCAATAATAGCCGCACCTTTTGAAATAACAGGAAGATAATCTT
>CAZLFW010000183.1:0-9701 GCA_964559045.1 uncultured bacterium | reverse complement strand
TTCATTTAATATACTTGCTTTTATTTCAAATATTCCAATGCTCATCCTTGCATCTATACTCTCATGCTTTTTTTTACTCTCTTTTTTCGGCTTTATAAATGCTTCCAAAAAAGTTTTATAACTTGTAATAAGGTATCCTCTCAGATTCATATATCTTACCCAGTAATTCTTCTTGGGTTTAAATTTCCAGAAATCTTCAAATAATTCATTTTCAACAACATATTCGATTAATGTGGTTTTACCGCTTGATTTGGGACCGTATATCCAAAGTATTTCATCAGGCACTTTCTCAAACCATTCAAGCAAAAAAGACATATCATTTTCTCTGTCTATTAATTTTTTCTGTCTAAAATATCTTTCCATAACTGCTCCTCTTATATTAGTTCAAGGTTCAAAGTTATCGGTTCAACGTTATCAGTTCAAAGTTATCGGTTCAAGGTTCAAAGTTAAATTCGAATATCGAAATTCGAAATCCGAAACTAATTAGTTCAACGTTCAAAGTTGTTAGTTCAAAGTTGAATTAGGATTTGGTAGGGGCAATTCATGAATTGTCCTTACCCAACAACTAAATCCCAAATCCTATTTTAAAGGGTGTTTTTTTATAACTTAAAATTTAAATATGAAATTATGAAATACCGCATTCCTCATTTGTGAGATAGCACTGGGGATCTTCCATCCACGGATCTCCGTAAACTCTTAAAGCTCTTACTCTGAAAGAGCCGCCGCAAGCATCTATCCATTTGCATTTGGAGCATTTTCCTTTTAAAAGTTGTTTTCTATCTTTTAATCCAGCCATTAACGGGTCTGAAGTGTCTGTCCATATTTCACCGAATTTTCTCTCTTTTACATTGCCAAACGTATAATCCATCCAAAACTGGTCGGGATGAACATTTCCGAAAAAGTCTATTTCTCCTATGCCAACTCCTGTTGAATATAAGCCTCCTCCGTTCCACTTAAGAAGCGACATAACTTCTTCCGCTCTTTGAGGGTTTTCCTCTTTTAACTTCATGTAAAGGTAAATTCCATCAACATGATTGTCAACAGTGAGAATCTCTTTGTCCATACCTCTGTCGGAGAAATCTTTCGTCCTTTTAAGAATTATGTCCATGGCTTTTCTCGATTCTTCGTGAGTAAGGTCGTCTTTCATAATATCCATGCCTCTTCCCGCATATACAAGATGATAGAAACAAGCTCTGTTAATACCTTCTTCTTCTATGAAATCGAAAATTTTGTTTAAATCAAGATAGTTTCTTTTGGTTAATGTAAGCCTTAATCCCACTCTCTGACCCACTTCAACACAGTTTCTGAAACCTTCCATTGCCTTGTTGAAGGCTCCGGGAACGCCTCTGAATTTATCGTTAATTTCACCTATGCCGTCAAGGCTTATTCCAACGTATGTAAACCCTGTTTCTTTAAGTTTTTTTGCTTTTTCTTTGGTGATTAAGGTGCCGTTGGTGGAAAGGGTGGGTTTAACGCCGTTTTCAAGAGCGTATTCCGCCAGTTCGAAAAGGTCTTTTCTTATAAGTGGTTCTCCCCCTGAGAAAAGTATAGCGGGAACGTTGAATTCTCCAAGGTCTCTAATCATTTTTTTCGCTTCTTCAGTTGTTAACTCGCCTTTGTAATCAATGTATTCCGAATCGGTATAACAGTGAACGCATTTTAAATTGCATTTTCTCGTAGAATTCCAAACCACAATGGGTCTTCTTTCAGATGCCGATTTGGGAAGCCTTGAAGAATCAACACCTCTGCAATGAAAAACCTTTGAATGTGATTCCCCGTATCTCAAATCGTCACTGGGGGTGTTTTCTCCGCAATAAAGTTTGGTAATATTAATCATAGAATGCTCCTTTTTAAAATTTTAAAAAATTGTATGATCTATTCTTGTTTTCATCCACGGAAAACTTACAGGATATTTTCCGTCAAAACATGCGTAACAATATTTGTTTTTATCTTTGGCAAGCGCTGCTTTTAACCCTTCGAGAGAGAGATAAGCAAGAGAGTCCGCAGTAATGTATTTTCTTATTTCTTCAATTGTATGGGATGATGCTATAAGCTCTTTTCTCGTGGGAGTATCAATGCCGTAGAAACAAGGATAATTGGTTGTTGGTGAGCTTATTCGCATGTGCACCTCTTTTGCTCCCGCCTCTCGAACCATTTTCACGATTTTACGAGAAGTTGTGCCTCTAACAATGGAATCGTCCACAAGTATAACTCTTTTGCCTTGTAAAGATTCTTTTATGGCGTTTAATTTCAGCCTTACTCCGAAATGTCTTATCGACTGTTTAGGCTCAATAAAAGTCCTTCCAACATAGTGATTTCTTATAAGGGCGGTTTCGTAAGGAATACCGGATTCTTCTGAGTAGCCTATTGCAGCGGCAATTCCTGAATCAGGCACAGGCACAACAATATCTGCCTGAACTTTTTTCTCTTCTGCAAGGAGATGTCCAAGCCTTTTTCTGAAAGTATAAACTGTTTTGTCAAAAAGAATACTGTCTGGTCTGGCAAAATAGATATGCTCGAATATACAGAATGCACTGTTCTGATTAACAACAGGAATTTTTTCACTTCTTAAGCCTTTTTCGTCTATTATTACTATTTCTCCCGGCTCCACTTCTCTAATGTATTTTGCCCCAATCAGGTCAAAAGCACATGTTTCCGATGCGAGAATGTAGCTGTCTTTCAGCTTGCCTATGCACAAAGGCCTGAAACCGTAAGGGTCGCGTGCGCCTATAAGCTTGTTTTCCGTAAGAATTACAATGCTGTATGCACCTTTTACAAGATACAATGCTTCTTTGATTCTTTCAATAACGTTGTTGTTTTGCGATTTGGCAATAAGATGAACAATAACTTCGGAATCCATTGTGGACTGAAAAATGCTCCCGTCTTTTTCAAGCTTGTTTTTAAGCATGTCGTAATTAACAAGGTTCCCGTTATGAGCTATTGCAAGATAGCCTCTGAAATAGTTTACCATAAAAGGCTGGGCATTTTGAATAAGGGTTTCTCCTGTGGTGGAATATCTCACATGTCCCACAGCCATATTGCCTTTAAGTTTTTCCAAAATTTCCTCTTTAAAAATTTCCACAACCAGTCCCATGGAAATGTGAGAGTAAAATTTATCACCGTCTGATGTAACAATGCCTGCGCTTTCCTGACCTCTGTGCTGCAAGGAATGGAGCCCGAGATAAGTGAGATTTGAAGCTTCTGTGTGGTTGTATACTCCGAAAACACCGCATTTATCCTTAAAACAGTCTCTTTCCATAAATGACAACTCCTGATAATTAATAATTTAGTTTAGCAATTTTTACAATAAAGTTCAAGCTTAATTTCCCAATGTATATTAAATTGACTTATTGCAGGCGGTATGTTATTTTTTTATAAATTTTCAAGTAATAAAAAGGAGGTTTAAAATGTCCGAATGCCTGTTTTGCAAAATAGTTAACAAAGAAATACCTGCGGATATAGTTTATGAAAACGATTATGTTATGGCGTTTAAAGACATTAATCCGAAAGCTCCCGTTCATATTCTCGTTGTGCCTAAAAAACACATTTCCACTTACAATGATATTACACCTGACGATACAGAGCTGTTGGGTAAAATAACGGAAGCGGTTCAAACAATAGCAAAAGATTTCAACATTGCGGAAAAAGGTTACAGAGTGCTTGTTAATGTTAACAAAGAGGGGGGACAGGTAATATTTCACCTTCATGTTCACATTCTCGGAGGCAAATTATTTAAATTCGAAAAAGATTAAAATCGGAGGAATCATGGACTTAAAACAGAAATATAAAACAATTATGGATGATCATTTTCCCGAATCAATAGAAATAAAATTTAATGATATGAGCCTTAAATACAGGAAGAAAACATGGAAAATATTTGATGAAAAATCAGGTGTTTATGTGGAGAAAGGTTTGAGATACGGGGAAAATCCAGGGCAGGAAGCTGCTCTTTACGAACTGATTAACGGTAATCTTACTCTTGGAGATTGTAAATTTATAGACTCAGGTTTGGGATTAACAAGCAGTTTGACTGAAGAAAATTTTTTGCAGTTCGGAAAGCATCCGGGAAAGATTAATCTCACCGATATTGACAGTGCATTGAATATATTGAAATATCTTTCCAAAAAACCTGCTGCGGTTATTGTTAAACATAACAATCCCTGCGGAGTGGCTTTTGGTGATAATGTTGCAGATGCTTATTACAAAGCCAATATGGCTGACAGAATTGCAGCATTCGGAGGATGCGCTGTTTTCAACAAACCCGTTGATAAAGATGCAGCAGAGCTTATAAGAGATAATTATCTTGAAGTTGTTGTTGCTCCCGATTTTGAAGAGGGCAGTTTTGAAATTTTAAGTTCAAGAAAAAATTTGAGAATTGTCAAGATAGACAAAATAGACAGGCTTGAAAATTATAAATATTACAGGTTTGTTGATTTCAAATCCCTCATTGACGGCGGATTGATTTTGCAACAATCTCCTTTAAACGTTATTAACGATAAAAATGACCTTACCCTTGCATCCACTGTTTATAAAGGTAAAGAGTATAAAATAGAAAGAGAGCCTTTGGATAAAGAATACGAAGACATGCTTTTCGGCTGGTTTGTTGAGCAAGGTGTTACTTCCAATTCCGTTATTTTTGTTAAAGACGGTATAACAGTGGGGATAGGGACAGGAGAGCAGGACAGGGTAGGTGTTGCGGAAATAGCGGTTTATAAAGCTTATACCAAATATGCTGACAGGTTGTGTTTCGAAAGATACAAAATTCCTTACAAAACTTTGGAGCTTGAAATCAAGAAAGGTTTGAAACAGGAAAAGCTTAAAATGGAAATTGATGAAGAAGTCAAAGAAGCCAAGGGAAATTTAATTGGCTCTTCAATGGTTTCCGATGCTTTTTTCCCTTTTAGGGACGGAGTTGACGTGGGAATAGAGCAGGGAATAAGCGCTGTTATTCAGCCCGGAGGCTCGGAAAGAGATTTTGAATCAATTGAAGCTTGCAATGAAGCGTCTCCCAAAGTAACAATGGTTTATACCGGGCAGAGAGCTTTTAAACATTAAAATGCGCGTTAACGATACTTCCGAATATTACAGGAGCGGAGAGCCGTCGCTTTTTTATGAAATAACAATTTCACAATGTTTATCCCATATTGAGTCTCCTTACACGGAGACTCTTTTTTCCAAAAAGACTTTCGGTTACATAGTGTCCGAATTTCTCAAATCCCGTATTTTACCTCCGAAAATTGTTGTTGAATGCGGAGGTGGTTACGGTTCATTAATGAAAGATTTTTTAAAGCATTTTGTTCCGGACAAGGTTTTCATGGTTGATATTAGCGGCAGACTTTTAAATATTCAGCGTGAATCTTTAAAAAATTTTAAAAATGTGGAATTTGTAAATGCAAATATTTTTGATTTTTTGGCGGATTTCGGAGAAAATATCGACATTTTCATTTGCAATGAGGTTATGGGAGATTTGGAAACAATAACAGACATAAAAAAAAGTAATTTCAAAAATATTTACAGTGTTGATTTATCATATCTTCCTGAGATATTTAATTTTAACTCGGGTGCAGTGAAACTTCTTGAGTTTTTGAACGGAAAGGTGTCTGCCGCCTTTCTGTCAGAGCACTCTTCCACCTATGCCATACCGGAAAAATTCAAAGATATACTGGAGGATGAGAAAAAGGATTTTTCACCGAGAAGGATAGAATTAAAAGGTCATGCGGAATACACTGTAAATTTTCAAATGCTTGCGGAAATTGCCGAGAAAATGGGATTTAACGTGTATAGAGAGCATTTCCTTGATTTTCTCCCTTTAAAAAAAGATAAGCTTGTGGAATTTGTATTGTCTTCAAAATCTCATCAAACAGAGCTTCACGAAATAATTTTTGAATTTTACAATCATGTTAAAGAGTATGAATTTCTTTTTTTACAAAGATAAATTTTAAAATTTAAATTTTTTGCAAATTTTTTACAAGTGTAAGGTTGTATAGAATTTCATTATTATCAGGAAATAACTCCAAAAGTTTCAGAAGAAGATTTTCAGCCATTTTAAAATCACTGTTTTTAATTGCTTTTTCCACTGTTTTTATTGTTTGTTCAATCTCCGAATTTTTGATTTTGTTTTCAGAATCACAGGTTTTGTCAATATCTTTGTATGTTGTGTGATTTACATGAATTGCCCTGAATTTTTCAAAAGAATTAGTTACTGTTTTTATAAAATCGTTATATGTTAAATTTTTTAAACCTGATAAAACAGAACTGTTTTGCATTATGCACGGAATTAAAGAATTTGATTGCAATGTTTTAAAATAATTGTTTGTCAATTGTTTTGATGCACAATTTGAAAAAGCTGTTAAATATTTTTTGTTGTTTTCAAGTGCAAAACCGAGAAGCAGGATGTGATTGGGAAATATTAGGTCTCCCGAATTAAGATAGCATAAATATTCCGCTTCGTAAATATCGGACATATTTGACTCTTTTTCCCAAACTCCTTTAATTTTAGCATAATTATCTCTTGATAATTTTCCAATAGTCTTTTTTGATTTTTGAGCGGTTTTTTCATCTTCGGCAAATATTACCACCTTAAAGTTTTCATAAGATTGAAAAAGCACGTTTGATACAGTTGTTTCAAGTTCGGTTATACTATTTTTATCAACAAAAATAATAACATTAACCAGAGGCTGAGGATTATTATGAAAATCCAAAAGCATACGTGAATATTCCACTAAAGCGGGAGGATAAACAGACGAATTGTTAACTACAATTTGAGAAAAGAGTTTTTCCCAATACCTGTGAGCATTGCCGTGAAACAAGCTTTTATTTCTCACTCTGTATAAAAAGAGCGGAAGAGGCAGTCTTTTTCCGTAATAACCCAATGAGCCCGCTGCAATCCAAAAATCCCAATCCTCCATTGTAAGCATTGTTCTGTATCCGCCCACCTTTTCCCAAACTTCTTTTCTGTATAACGAACAGTAAGAAAGATGGTTGTGATATTTTAATTTTTCAAAATTGTATTCTCCTGCTTTAACAATTCCCGAAGCTTCTCCAAAATCGGCTCTGTCAGTATACGCAATTGAAATATTATTGTTGTTCTCCAAAAGAATAAACGTTTTTTCAAGCATTTCAGGGTGAAGTTTGTCATCTGAGTCAAAAGGCAAAATATACTTTCCGCAAGAATTTGCAATTCCGAAATTTCTTGCAACCGAAAGACCTTCATTTTCTTTTTCAAGTAGTTTTATGTTTTTATCTTTGTGTTTATCTATTAACTGTTTTGCAACATCGCTTGTATTATCGGAGCTGCCGTCGTTTACAATAATACATTCCCAATTTTCAAATGTCTGGTTAACTATGCTTTCAACTGCATCAGGCAAAAACTCTCCTTGGTTGTAGCAGGGTATTATTACCGATATTTCCGGATATTTTAATGCCATTTTCCCTCTCCTCGGGTAAAATTTTATTTTGAAAAATTTCCAAAGATTTTTTTATTATTTCGTCCATGTTATAATACTTGTATTCAGCGAGTCTTCCTATTAAAATAAGATTTTTGTATTTTCGGGCAAAAATTCTGTATTTTTGATACAGTTTCAGATTTTTTTCCGTTAATACAGGGTAAAATCTACTGTTTTTCCCACGTTTGAATTTTTCGGGATATTCCCTGAATATAACGGTATCGTTAGATTTAACGTTATGAAAATGTTTGAATTCGGTTATTCTGGTAAAATCGTAATCATTCGGATAGTTAACTTGAGCTGTTTCCTGATAATATTCCGTGTTAACTGTTTCGGGCTCAAATTTCAGACTTCTGTAAGGTAATTCTCCGAATCTGTAGCCAAACAACTCGTCAATTGCTCCCGAGTAAATCACTTTTCCTTTGAATTCGTTTCCGAAAATAAAAAATTTATTTTTCGTTAATTCTGCTATTTCGTGAAAATCGGTTTGAAGCATTATTTTAATATTTTTGTTGTTTAACATTTTGTTAAATAGCGACGTGTATCCGTTTGTTGGAATAAACTGGTATTTATCGGTAAAATATCTGTTGTCCTTCCCCATAAACACGGGAACTCTCGACATAACGCTTTTATCAATTTCATCGGGTGTTAGCCCCCATTGTTTAACAGTGTAATTTAAAAAGATTTTTTGAAAGATGAAGTTGGATAAAAGTTTTAAATCCGAATCTTCTTCACTTTGAAGCTCTAAAATGGAAACTTTACTGTTCAGTTCATATTTTTCCAAAAGTTTTTTTTCAATGCGTTTGGCGAGTGTATCGGGAAAAACCTGATACAGTGTATTAAAGTTGAAAGGAATGGGAACTTTTTTGCCGTCTATATACGCAAGCACTTTATGGTGAAAAATACGAATGTTGGTAAATTTGCAAATATAGTTGAAAACTTCTTTATCATTGGTATGAAATATATGGGGACCGTATTTGTGGATAATTATATTGTTTTCATCTTTAAAATCAAAACAATTTCCTCCAATATGCTTTCTTTTTTCTATTATCAGGACTTTTTTATCTAATTCGGTGGCTATTCTTTCGGCTAAAACAGCACCTGCAAATCCTGACCCAACTATGACATAGTCAAAAATCATTTTAAACTCCTTTCCTAAGTTTTAAATGCCATTTCCATGCTGTTTCAATAATGAATTCTATGTCTTTGAATTGGCTTTTCCAACCTAACTCCGTTTGTATCTTCTTGGAATCAGCAACCAATTCGGGAGGATCTCCCTGTCGTCTGTCAGTTATTACCGTTTTAATATTTTTTCCCGTTATTTTTTTTGCATACTCTATAATCTCCAAAACTGAAAAACCTTGTTCATTGCCAAGATTAAACACATTGGAACTTCCTCCGTATAACAGATATTTTAGTGATAAATAATGTGCTTCAGCCAAATCGCTAACATGAATGTAGTCTCTTATGCAGCTACCGTCTTTTGTATCGTAGTCGGTTCCAAAGACATATATTGCATTATCCCTATTGATTGCCGCATCCAATATCCTCGGAATCAAATGGGGTTCAGGATTATGAATTTCTCCTATTTCCTGCTCCGGATCCGCACCTGCCGCATTGAAATATCTCAATGATATATATTTGATATTGTATGCGGAATCATAGTCTTCCAAAATTTTTTCAATGGCAAGTTTGCTTTTGCCGTAAGGATTAATAGGATTTTGAACATGCTTTTCATCAATAGGTGTGTATAAGGGATTTCCGTAAGTAGAGCAGGTTGATGAAAATATAATGTTTCTGCAGTTGTTTTCTCTCATAACTTTAAGTAAATTTAACGTGTTGTATAAATTGTTAAAATAATATTTTTCAGGCTCTGAAACAGATTCTCCAACATAGGCATAGGCTGCAAAATGTATAACAGCTTGGATTTTGTATTTTTTAAACAGAAGTCTCAGAGTGTCTGTATCAGCCAAATCTCCCAATACAAAATCTCCCCATTTCGCAAGTCTTTTGTGACCTCTGCTTAGATTGTCAAATACAACTGTTTCATATCCGTTGCGTTGAAGCAGTTTGTTTACGTGACTTCCTATATATCCTGCTCCGCCTGTTATTAAAATCATTTGTGGCACTCCTTTTCCGTTGTTGATAAAAAGTTAGAAATTTCTTTATAGATATTTACTGTTTCTCGGTTTGGATTGTTTAAAAGAATTTTTTCATAACTTTCCAATATATTGGTTTTATCCAAATAATCGCATT
>CAZLFW010000182.1:0-4205 GCA_964559045.1 uncultured bacterium | reverse complement strand
TCTTTATACAAAGAAATTGACAAAATAGTTGGTTTTCAGTTTATTATAAATGATATTACAAAAAAAAAGGAATTGGAAGCAGAGAACAAACAATTGCAGGAAAATAAAATAGCCATGGAGGTTGCCGGAACTACGGCTCATGAAATAAATCAGCCCCTGACCACATTGATTCTTTCCCTTGATTTACTCAAAAACAGCAGTAATCCTCAGGTGATGGAAAGGTGTATAGAGAGAATTAACGTTTCTGCCGAGAGAATTGAACAGATAGTTAAAAAACTTTCAAAAATTACAAAATATGAAACCAGAACTTATGCAAAGATACATACCATACTTAATTTAAAATCCGATAATCCTGATAATGAGTAGAATTTATTCGTATATATATATCTTGGTGCTTTTTTTTATTACTTTAATTTCCGTAATACTCTGTATTTCCGTTTATTGTATTACCAAAAATCCGAGCAAAGCCAATGTTGTGGCAACTTTATGGGGAAGAATGCTTACAAAGTCTGCTTTTGCCAGAGTAGAAGTGATTAAAAAATTTTCTCATGATGAAGGCAATGAAAATTACGTGTTAATGGCTAATCATCAGAGTGCTTTTGATATTTTCATTTTATACGGATATTTGCCTTTTGATTTTACTTTTTTATCCAAAAAAGAGGTATTTCAAATTCCCCTTTTCGGTTTGGCAATGAAAGTTGTTGATGCAATTGCCGTTGACAGGGAAAACAAGGCTTCATTAAAAAAAACCATTAAAGACATGGAAAACTACATTAGGCGAGGCAGGTCTTTGCTTATTTTTCCCGAAGGCACAAGGAGCGAAGACGGAGAACTTCTTGATTTTAAAAAAGGAGGTTTTCTTCTTGCAAAAAAAAGTAACGTCAAAATCCTTCCCGTTACAGTTATAAACAGTAACAAGATATTAAAAAAAGGCTCTTTTTTGATAACTCCTTGTGTAAATGTTACCATGATTCTTAACGAACCCATACCTGTTGAAAATGCTAATCTTAACGAATTAATGGAGCAGGTAAGGGGAGTTATGCAAGAAAATCTTAAAAAATTTCAATCCGCTGTTTAAAGATAATCATCTCTCTTTTTCCGTAAAAGCTTTATTTTTTTTATAATTACGTTTAAATAATTAATATCTTTTTTTGAAAATGTTTTGTCTTTATAATAAATATTTTCAAAAAAACTGACAAACTTTTCAGAATACTTTTTCATATCTTTTTCTTTCACTTTATTCACAATATCGCCGAGGGTATCGCCTTTTTTTCTTTTGTAACCTGCTTTTTCAAGAGTTTTGAGAAATTTGTTCAATATGTATGAATCGTTTTTCGTTTTAAAATATTTTGACAGATATATGACGATTATAATCAGACAGATTAAAAGAATTGTAAAAATAGCCGCTTTTTTTAAAAAATCTTTTGAAAATAAGTTAATTTTTCTTATTTCGTATACAGATTTTAAAATATTTACCTGAGTATTAAAATCGTAATCAATTAGAAACACAATATAATAATAGTTAATTAAATCAAGAATCATTCTAATGTTCAATTTTTCAGGTATTGATTTTTTCTTCAAAGAAATGGGAACATTTGCAGAAAAATTACTCGGATCTATTCTTAACCACTTTTGCTCAATATATGCTTCTGTCCATGCGTGTGCATTTTTTTGCGAAACAATGTAATAACCTCCTAACTTTGAATATTCTCCACCTCTGTATCCTACAACTATACGTGACGGTATATTGGCAAGTCTTAAAAGTATTGCAAATGCCGAAGCAAAGTATTCACAGTTTCCTTTTTTGTTTTTAAACAGGAAATTTTCAACAGGATGTTCTGAAATTGTTAAATTTGTCAAGGAGTATTTAAATCCTGCCTCCTTGAAATAGTATGTTATATTTTCCAAAGTTTTAAATGGATTGTCGGAGATGAAATTTTCTGCAAAAGAGAAAAGTTTTTTTGAAATGTTATTGGGAACTTGCAGATAATTTTTTGTGTTAATACGCTGTTGGAAGATGTATCCGTTTGGTGCTGAATAAACAAAATATTTAAGCCTTTTAAGAATATTTTCATTGCAAACATAGGTTAATGTATTGTCTTTTTTAATATGCTTCAGCTTTATTTTCAAAGGTTTGTCAAGAGTAAACAGATATTTCCCGTAATACGGCTCAAGATATATTATTTGTTTTATAGGTTTTTTATTTGAAATTATTTCAGGTGGTTCTGTTTCTTGAATATCCCGACTTTTTTCCCATGTTTTACCGTTGAATTCATTCAGAACAGCTCCCCTCCAATAAAGTTCTCTGTTATCTATTTCAGGCATTTTTACTCTGAATATTACGCTGTTGTCTTGCTGAATCTCATTTATGTCTCCAAGTGTGATTTTGTCTGTGAATCCGGTAACCGCAGTGGTGCTGTTATTTAGAAAATCGAAAAAAGGATATTCTATCCTCGGTAAAATAAAAAATATCAACACAGTTAAAGGGATTGAAAGAAAAAATATAAACGAAGATTTATACGCAATTTTTAACATCTCTTTTGAATCTAAAAATATTTCTTCGTTTTTATCAAAAAAAGTTAGAAACACAGAAGCGGTTGAAAGCAAAAGCAGTTCAATCGCAAGATAAAGTAAAAAAACCATATTAATGGAGAGTAATGAAAAGCCTGAAAGGCAAAATATGGATAGAGCGTAAATTTGCATATAATCTCTGAATTTCTTCTTTTCCAGAGATTTTACAGATAAAAGAATTATAACTGATTCAAGAGCTGGTATAACCAAATTATTCATTGAAACGTTTTTTAAAGTTATTAAAATTGATAATAAGGATAAAATATTCAAAAACAGCCTTTTTTCAAATTCTACTTTAAAGGAAATGAGAATAGAGGAAAAGAAAATAGACGCATATATAAAATTGATGTGCGGAACAACAGGTATTACTGATAAAATGGCAATTGTGTAAGATATTATTTTTATAAAATATTTTATTTTCATTTTATTTTAAAGCGAGGTAGTGCAATATTTGACTTTTGTTTGTAATAATTTTGTTGTTGGCTTTCATTTGAGGATTCATCCCCTTTTTATTAAAAAATAAAATTAAAAAGGTTAAAAAAGATAATTTCACTTCTAAGTCAGAAATTGTAATCTCTTCATAAACTATCAACGGAGACAGGTCAGAATCGTCAGTCATTTCTTTTACCATTAATTTACCTGTTTTTGCAAAAGATTTCCAGTGAATGAATTTAATGGAATCTTTTTCCGCATATTCTCTCAAACTTATAATATCTCCTGATTCGCCTTTTCTTGAACTATTTGAAATACCTTTTATTTCCCTGTAATAGGAAGACGAAAAATCTAAGGGATATTTTAACGGCTCGGGAAAAACCGTTTTGGAAAATCTTTTTTTTACACGGTTAAATCTTACAAAAAAATTAAACGGAAAATGTGAGGAGATTAAGATATTTTCAATGTTATTTTCTCCTCTTTTCTCAAATGTAAAAAAAATTGTTTTTTCTTTCACCTTGCCTTTGTCAATAAATGGAATTAAAATTTTGTGTTTATTGTTAATGCTTATTTCAATTAAGAAAGATGGCATCAATTTGCTTACGTTGGTTAATTTTATTTTCAAAGGAAATTCTCTATTTGCAAAAACTTCCTCGGGAAACTCCAATTCCACCTGCAAAGAGTAAATGTTTTTTCTGCCGAAAAAACCTGATATTCCCATAAATCCCAGCAATGCGGATGTAATAAGATATACGAGATTATTACCAGTATTTATCGAGGCAAATCCAAGGGAAATAGTAAGAAAAATATAAATATAACCTGCTTTTGTAATTTTGATGACTTTCATATTTACAACCTCTTATTTTATATAACACTTTTTATATAACACTGCTTATATTTAATGTCCATTGCAAGAGTTAAATAAAACTGATTATTACTATGAGAGCTATTAAAATATAAAAAAGTGAAATTTTTTATTTGCTTGTCTATTTTACATTTTTTATTGGGTAAAATCTTTATATAATTGTTAACTGTGTAACTAATAGAACATTGACAAACAACTCTTTAATAATCACTCATTCTAAATTATATTTAATCGCTTAAAAGCCCAGTTTATAAGTGGTTACTGTATAATTTTTATGCTTTACGTTTATACTCTTTATATTTGATAATAGAATTACTTTGTGATATACTGAAAAAAA
>CAZLFW010000181.1:0-2531 GCA_964559045.1 uncultured bacterium | reverse complement strand
CAATAGTTGACATTCAAGGAATCACACCTATAAAAAGAATGTTTTACATTGTTTATTCAAAACATTTTTCCCTGTCTCCCGCTGCGGAAAAAATGAAAAAACTTCTGATGCAATGGACTAATTAATCATTCAAAATAAATGAAAAAAATCAAAACTACACAACCAAATCACCGTGTTGTTTTATATAATTAACCAAACCGCCTGTTTCGAGAATTTTTCTCATAACACCGGGCAGCGGCGGAAAAGTTAATGTTATGTCTTTTGTTTTGTTGTATACTGTCCCGTTTTCAAGGCTAACTTCCAAAATATCAGATTCGTCTATTTTGGATGTATCGCAAATAATAACAGGCAACCCCACATTAATGGCATTTCTGAAAAATATTCTTGCAAAAGATTTGGCAATAACCGCACTTACTCCGGCAAGTTTAATAATTGTGGGAGCATGTTCTCTGCTGGAACCCAAACCGAAATTATTTCCTCCCACAACAAAATCGCCTTTTTCCATATTTAAGGCAAAATCTTCCCTTGCATCTTCAAGAACGTGTTTCGCAAGCTCAGGAAGATTTGACCTCAAATGAAACAATCTTCCCGGAGCAATATGATCAGTGGAAATATCATCTCCGAATTTCCATGCTTTACCCTTTAACAGCATTATCACCTCCGATTTTAATAATAAATTGTTTTTTAAATTTTAAAGATAATATGTTAAAAATCCGAAACATATTAGTCGTTAGTATTTGCCATTCGTAGTTATTAATAGTAATTAAAAATCACTAAATCCTAAGCCCTATATCCTAACAACTAAATCCCAAATCCTAATTAGCTCCAAAACATTTCAAAAAAAGATGAAAAAATTTATAAGGTCCCGAGCCCGTTTAAAGACAGGCTGAAATTAATTGAAAAATTGTTAGGGTCTTCTTCCTGGGTCACACTTAAATCAACGGACAAACATTCTGGTGAATATCTTAAACCGTATGTTAACCTGTCTAACTTAGACTCCATTGTATTATAGTAAGTATAGTTATAAAAATCAAAAGCTTCCATAAAATGAACATTAAAACCAAAGTTAAGCTGCTTCAGTTCATCCCTTACATATCTGTATTCGTATCTTAAAAATGTTTTATCCGTAAAATCTGTTTTTCCCCATAAAGCAAATTTGTATAAGTTTTCGTCGTATGGGTCGTATTCAAAATCATTTTCAAGGGAAAAATATTTCCAAAAGTTAAGACGAATATCAGAATACACATTACTGTATCTTCTGTTGTGAAAAAAGTATGACTCCTTATCAATCTGCCATGTTTGGTATAGTTCCCAAAAAAGGAGCTCATTGTAAGAACCGTCTTCGTATTTTGCCAGCAGTCTTTGTTTGAACCCGTATTTAAGCATATTTTGATTAATTTCATCATCCAAATAATCAAAATGGGAAAATCGTTCAAATTTCCTGTTGGTATCGGTAATGTAGCGATATTCGTATTCAGGCTCGAAAATATGCTTTAATTTGAGAAATCCTAAATAGGGAAATTCAATAACTTTTGAAATGGTTATCATGCCTCTGTGGCTAATCTCCAAAAAGAATTTATCTTCATTACCAAAACTTTTATCCGTAAAATCGAAAAAATATTCGGAAAAAGTAGGTGAAATTTCTGTCTCTGTATTAAACGAGTCATTAAACAGTGAAACTGATTTTGATAAAGTAGGTTTTAAAATCACTCTGGAAAAACTATCGCCTTTTTTTCTGTAAATATTCAAATATTCGGCATCAAGCATAGTATAAAACTTTAGCCCCGCATAATCGTTCTGAGATATGAAAACCGTTATTTCTGGAAGCTTCTGGCTGGTGTGTTTGTTTGAAGTTTTGGTAAGGTCTTTGTAGTATTCCGCATCTCCGGTTATGTTTACATGCTTGATTCTTTTGTTTACAAACAGAATGGAATTCAAAGTGTTGTCATTTTCGGAAGAATGTTTTGTTAAAAAATTGGAACTTTCAAAATCCTCGGAAAAATCTTCTTTATAATTTATATCGCTTACAAAATGGAGGTCAGTGAAAATTCTCCAATTTTTCTCAAACTCCTGCTCATGTTTGAAATTAACATAATATCTCCTGGTTGTATCTTCAAAAACAGAATAATCGTTCTTTTTCATTCCATTGTCATTTAGAAAAAAAGCTTTAAAAGCGCCTTTCCCTCTTTCAGTTAAAAAATATCTGTATTCACTCCCTACTTTAACCCCTCTCTTTGACATTAGATCATAATAAAAAGTTGCGTCACTGCTGCTGTTTATAGCCCAAAAATAGCCTTGTCTGTATCTGAAACCGAATTTACCGTCAATATTGTAATCAGGTATTAAAAATCCCGAGCTTCTCTCTATTTTGGAGGGAAAAGATGCTGAAGGTATGTAAAGCAGTGAATACGGGAAAAAACTGAATTTAAATTTGATTTTTTTGGCTTTTGCAAGACCTTCGGGAGTAATTTCCGCTGTTTTGCATTTAAAAGCCCACAAAGGATTACTTCTGCTGCAAGAAGTGAAAGTTA
>CAZLFW010000180.1:0-5600 GCA_964559045.1 uncultured bacterium | reverse complement strand
AATTTATAATATTTTTTCAAATCTTCAATAAATTCTGCTAAAGGCAGTCCAACAACATTGCTAAAAGAGCCTTTGATTTCTTTAATCATAAAAGAGCCTATACCTTGTATTGCATAAGCTCCTGCTTTGTCAAAAGGTTCTCCTGTTTCAATATACCATTCAATATCATCGTTTTCAAGAGAGTTAAAAAACACTTCCGTTGTAACAAATTTTTTAACTGAAAAATTTTTTTCAAGATTTATTAAGGAATAAGAAGTTATAACATTATGCTTTTTCCCGGATAATAGTGTAAGCATAGAAAAAGCATCTCGTTTATTTTCCGGTTTTCCAAGAATTTTTCCGTTAAATTCAACAATAGTATCAAAACCTGCAACTAACTTTGACTTGTTGATTTCAGCAACTGCCATTGCTTTAAGGTATGCGTTTTCCATTGCATATTGCAAAGGGGTTTCATTTGTCGGAGGTTTTTCCGCAAAGTTAGATTTGATAATTTCAAATTTAAGCTGTAAAGAATCTAAAAATTCTATTCTTCTCGGCGAACCGGAAGCAAGGATAAAGCTTATTTCTTGTAAGTGTGACAACATGCCGTTATTTAAGGAAGCTCTCGAACTATTTTATCTATTTCCGCCTCAGCAAGCTCAAGAGCAGTAAGCCACTTTGCTTTTCTTTTGAAAAAATTTAATATATTCAAAAGATTCTTGCTTAACTCCTGCTGCTCTTCAAAATATTCTTTTTGCCAAATTGCATCATTGTTCATGGCATCTCTCACACTTATAACAAAATGCACAGTAGCGGGTTTTTTAACTGAAAACTCACTCCCTTCCCTTTCAATAAACTTGTAAACAAAACCGTCTATTACGTAATCAATTTTGAATCTTTTAACTATTTCAAAAAGAGGTATCCTGTCAATAGGCATGTTAAAAGCGCTTTCCACAGTATCTATCATAACCGGATGATAGTCTTTTCTCTGATTTTTCAAAGAATAATAAAAATCCGTTGCCAACTGTCTGCCTATCTGCTTGAATTTTGATTCTGGATAGCTGCAAACCACTTCTTTGTTGGTAATATTGCACTTCAAATCTTTCTCCATTTTGGAAGTCACTTTTTTAAACGGCATTACAATGACTTTTGCAGGCTTTTTAATTAAAGAATCGTGTCTTTTAATATCTTTCTTGTGTGAACATGCTAAAAAAACAGATAAAATAACTACAAATAATAAGGAGAAAAAAAACTTTTTCTTAAAATTCATCAACAAACTCCTTTCATTGTTAAAGTTCGGCAAAATTCTTTAAAACTTTCAGTCCGTTGGTTTGGCTTTTTTCAGGATGAAATTGAACACCGTAAATATTATCTCTGTTAACGGAAGAGGTAAAATCAATTCCGTAATCAGTAGTTGTGAGAATATCCTCCTTGTTTTCAGGAGAAACATAAAATGAATGAGCAAAATAGAAAAAATCTCCGTCATTAACGTTGTCAAGCAAAGGAGAAGGCTTCCTTTTTTTAATTACATTCCAACCCATGTGAGGTATGGGTAGATTTCCTATGTTTTCAAATTTGGAAACAGAGCCTTTGATAATACACAAGCCTCTGTGCTCTCCGAATTCATGGCTTTTCTCAAACAACACGTGCATACCGAGACATATCCCGAGAAAATATTTTCCTGTTTTTATAAATTCTCGTATTGCATCCAAAAGGCAAAATTTTTCAAGATTGTTCATACAGTCTCTGAAAGCACCTACACCGGGCAAAATCACCTTATCGGCATTTATGAGGCTTTCAGGAGCACTGCTCACAGTAACTTTTGCGCCTACTTTTTCAACAGCTTTTGAAACACTCTTTAAATTTCCCATTCCGTAATCCACTATTGTTATACGCTGCATATTAAAGCACTCCTTTGGTAGATAAGGTTTTATCACCTGTAACTGTAACAGCTTCTTTTAAAGAATGTGCAAAAGCTTTGAAAACCGATTCTATGATATGGTGGGAGTTTTTACCGTAAAACGTATTTATATGTAAATTACATTTGAGATTATTAACAACTGCTTGAAAAAATTCTTCAAACAGCTCTATATCCATTTGTCCGACTTTCTCATTGGGAAACTTAACGTTATAAACGAGAAAAGGCCTGTTGGAAAGATCAATTGTAACCATTGACAATGAATCGTCCATGGGAATAACTTTGTTGCCGTATCTCTTTATCCCTGAAAAATCTTTTAAAGCTTCTTTTATACATTGCCCCAGCACAATACCTGTATCTTCCACAAGGTGGTGATAATCCACATTAATATCACCCGATGCTTTTACTGAAAGGTCAAAATCCCCGTGCTTTGCAAACAGTTCAAGCATGTGATTAAGAAAACCCACTGGAGTTTGAACATTATAAGACCCGCTACCATCCAAATCAATTGAAATTGAAATCTGAGTCTCTTTTGTTTCTCTTGAAATTTTTGCATTTCTATAAGACATTTTTATTCCCTGTTTATTTACTGTCACGAATTTCTATGGATTTGGAATGAGAATACAAACCTTCCAATTTTGCAAACATTGAAACATGCTCTTTTAATTTATCGAAATTCTCTTTGGAAAACGCTATGATACTGCTTCTTTTGCAAAAATCGTAAACACCAAGTGGAGAAAAAAACTTTGCCGTCCCACCTGTGGGCAATACATGATTGGGACCAGCCATATAATCTCCCACTGGTTCGGGAGAATATTTACCCAAAAAAATCGCACCTGCATTTTTTATTTTAGGCATAATGGAAAAAGGCTCTTCTGTCATTAATTCGAGATGCTCGGGAGCTATGTCGTTTGCTATTTCAACAGCCTCGTCAACAGATGAGGTTAAAATAACCGCACCGTTGTTTCTAATTGATTTTTCAAGAATTTCACTTCTTTCAACACTCTTTACGTATTGGGATATTTTGCTAACAACCTCTTCCGCTATCTCCTTTGAATCAGTGATAAGCACAGATGATGCAAGCTCATCATGCTCAGCCTGACTGAATAGGTCGTAGGTAATATAATCTGTATCAGCGGTTTTATCCGCAATAATAAGTATTTCACTTGGACCCGCTATCATATCTATATCAATTATACCGAAAAGGAGCTTCTTGGCAACAGTAACGTAAATATTGCCGGGCCCAACTATTTTATCCACTTTTTTTATAAGGTTAGTGCCGTATGCAAGAGCAGCAACAGCTTGAGCTCCTCCTATTTTATACATTTTTTCCGCACCTATAAGATGAGCCGCAGCAAGCACTATTTTTGCCGCACCGGGATCGAATACAGGAGAAGTAATGTAAATATGCTCAACTCCCGCCACTTTTGCAGGAATCCCTGTCATAAGAACCGTAGAAGGATACAAAGCTTTGCCACCTGGAACATATAAACCTACACTGTTTAAAGGTGAAATTTTCTGTCCCAAAACTGTCCCGTTATCTTCATAGGTAAAAAAACTGTTGATTTTCTGTGACGAATGGTATTTTTCTATTCTGTTTTTAGCTTCGTTCAAAAGAGTTTTTACGTGAGAATCAAGAGATTTATACGCTTTTTCAAAATCATCTTTGTTAAAATAAAAATTTTTCTCATTAATATGAAACTTGTCAAATTTATAAGTATATCTAAAAACAGCTTTATCGCCTTGGTTCCTTACCTGTTTGATAATTTCGTAAACATCTTCGTAATATTTGTCAAAACTTTCTTCTCCTCTGTGAAGGATACGAGAAAGGTTTGCCCTTTGGGACTTATCGCTCCAATCAATAAAATTAATCATAAAGGTTTTATATTAAATTTTCCTTAAAAAATCAATGAATTTATTTTAATTTGAAATAAAGAGTGTAATAATTTAATCTTGAACCGCTTGAATTGTAACCTGCATACGTGTAAGAATAGTCCACCTGAAAATATTGAATATTATCTACTTTGAATTTGTCAATAAAAACAAACTTTTCATCCGTGTCAAGAGAACCTATGTATTTTTTGTGACTCTTATCTATCGGATTCATATTTTTATCAACAGGTGTCACTGCTATTTCAAGATAAAAAATTTCAGTCCAAAAATTATTGCTGCCGGTTAACTTAAAAGTGTTATTTTCATATTTCCACTTAAACGAAATGTCGAAAGAACCGTAATAATTCCTTTTCACTATAACTGGCGAATGTATTGTTGCGGCACAGCTAAAAAACATAAAAAGTAAAATAAACAATATAAAAAATCTTCTCATTTTACGTGCTCACACTGTAAACAAGTCAATGTAAATATTTCCGGAGCCCAAATCCAAATTAAATTCGAATATCGAAATTCGAAACATATCAACGTGAAACGTGCATACGTGATACGTTAGTCATTAATCGTTAGTTATTGTTATTCATGGATTAATTGTCATTAGTTGTAAATTAACCGTTAAATGTCATATAAAAGTTAAACTAAGATTACTTTCCCGAATCCAAAAGTTGTATTCGAGCCTATACCAAAAATTTCCGCAGCTTTTAAAAGCGATGCTTCAAATCCTGTTAATTCCTTTTCAACTTCAATAAAACCTATGCTTCCTATAAGCAAAATTCTTCTTTTCTGTCTCGATGAATAGTAGTTAAACGATTCTTTTACAAAAGAGCTGTTTTCATTGGTAACTGGTGGAAGAGCTGTAAAATCTATATAACTTTTAATTTTAGATTCACCGTAAATTTTGTATAACAAATCAATCCTTCTGAAAACAGATTTGATAAAAGTTAAATAATCAACATTTATTAAAATTTTTCCATTTCTTTTCAGTCTTACAGGTGAAAGAAAATTTATTTTGAATTTTTTTAATGAAATGTTTTTAAAATCCGTATTTAAAATAAAATTTTTTCTTTTAAAATCCATATTGATTCTTTCAGGCTCAATTAAAACAGATTCCCCGTTTACCAAAATATCATTAACTTTAAATTTAACCCTTTCTTTAAAAATCCCCTTTTCACCTGATTTTATAATGGAAAAAAACAGATACGGAAAATAGGAAACAGCTTTTTCTCCTATTAATGTTAATTTTATTGAAATCTGTTTAAGTTCTTCATTTTGTTTAAAATTTACGTATAAATTATAAGGATGCGGCTTTTTGCTCCCTTTTTCAAATTCGGGTGATTCAAAATAGAACGAGTAAGGACAAGTCTGATTTATACTGCAATTATCACAAGTTCTTTTACTTTTAAATAAACAGGAAATTCTTTTAAGCTCTTTCCCTATAACCGAACGAAAAGTAAAAACAAGTGGAGCTTTAAGTGCAATACGTGAATCAAATTCAATTAAGATTTCAAAAACTGAATAGATAATTTTAATAATCCTCTCATATTTTTTATATTCTTTAATTTTAATACTTTAAAAATTATAATCCCGAAACAGCTTTTTTTAAATTCAGGTTTTCAAATATTTACTAAATTTAATGATATTCAAAAAATTTTTTCAAAATAGCAATAATTCACTTGGTGTGCCAATTTAAAGACATCTAATTCTTCTAATTTCATAGCAATTAAAATATACCATTTATTAACGGATTTTTCAAATAAAAAAGTCCTACGTAAAACGTGAGACGTTTAACGTTAGCTCCATAGAGCTAATCCGT
>CAZLFW010000179.1:0-4704 GCA_964559045.1 uncultured bacterium | reverse complement strand
TTATCTGTGTCAATAGCTTTTTTTATCAGTTTTGCAATATTTTTATTGGTATGGCTCTTAAATGATAAGATAACTTTTTTACTGGGAAACTCTGAAATTTCTTTATGGCTGTATTTTGTGCCTGTATCAATTCTTATGACTGGAATATATCAAAGTTTTAACTATTGGAGTAACAGGAAGAGACAGTATAAAAGATTGGCTGCAACTAAAATAATTCAAAGTTCTTCAACCGGAGTTGTAAACATATCTTTGGGATTTACCGAAACCGGAGGGGGAGGACTTGTGCTTGGTTCAGTTTTGGGGCAGATAACCGCTGCATCAGTGTTATCAGGTTTGGTTATTAAGGAAGATAGGTCAAAATTTTCTCAGGTTAGCACTGAAAAAATATTAAATTTAGCCAAAAGATACGTTGATTTTTTTAAATTTTCGAATTTAAGCAGCATACTAAATGCCTTTTCTTTTAATCTGTTTTCCATTTTGCTTTCAAAAATATTCAGTATTTCTATTTTGGGATTCTATAACTTGATTTATCGGATTTTAACAATGCCGTCGGTTTTAATTGGACGTTCCATTGCACAGGTCTATTTTGAAGAATCAACCAAGCAAAAAAATATTTACGGAAATAACAGAAAAATATTTATCTCAATGCTGAAAAAATTATTGATGCTTTCTCTGATTATATACTTGCCAATGTATTTTTATATTGAAAAGTTAATAATATTTATTTTCGGCTTTAAATGGCATGTGTCCGGTGAGATAGCTCGTATTCTTTTACCTTTAATGTTTATCAGGTTTGTTAGTTCCGTTTTAAGTTCGACTTTGACAACTTATGAAAAACAAAAAAGCGGTTTGATAATGAATTTTTTATTGGCTTCTACCGTAATAATATTATTTTTAATTGCATATATGAAAAATTTGGGCATATATGCCTTTTTTTACATGTATATGTTTGCAATGAGCATTTTATACGGACTTTTTATTATTTATTACTATCATCTGTCCAAAGGAGACAATAGATGAAAAAAATGCTTTTTAAAATATATAACTATTATTGCAGAGTAGTTGTATCTATTTTTTATCCGCAAAAAAAAGAATTGGCTTTATGGAATGCAATTGCAACAAAGAAATACATTTTTTGGCAGAAAATATTAAATATTAACGGTGCAAGGAAAATCCCGTGGCCTGTTCATTTTACATCAAAAGTTGGAGGCAATATAAAAACCGGATATCTTACCACCCCTGGAATGATGCCGGGAATTTATATCAACGGAATGAACGGGGTTTTTTTCGGTGATAATGTTTACATTGGTGCAGGTGTTAAAATAATAAGTGCCAACCATGATATTTACGATTATTCCAAGCATGTGAAATCAGAGCCTATTGTTATAGGAAATAATGTTTGGATAGGCTCAAATGCAGTGATTTTACCTGCTGTGACAATAGCTGACGGATGTGTTATAGGAGCCGGAAGCGTGGTTACAAGGAGTTTTGTTGAAAAAAATTGTATTATTGCAGGTAATCCCGCTAAAATAGTTAATAGGAAAAATGAAAAGAACTCGGAAAAATAAAACTTTTTGGGCTGAATCATGGATTCAGCATATAGACAGGTATCTTCAATCCGCTCCCAGAACAGGTTTTTTTATACATCGCCATTTCAAAAATATCAAAACTATTCTTGAAATAGCAGGAGGCAGTTGCCGCGACTCCGGATATCTTGCAAGCCATTATAGCGTAACCGCAACCGATTTTGACGAGAAAACACTTAGATTTTTAAAGCAGCACAGATTTTCCAAAAACAGTTTAAAGTATATAGTTGCAGATGCCTTTGATTTGTGTTTTCAAGAAAACAGCTTTGATTTGGTTTTTCATAACGGATTTTTTATATATTTTAATGATGAGGATATTTTGAAAATGCTTAAAGAGCAGGCAAGAATTTCAAAAAAATATATTGTTATTTTTATACATAATGGAGAAAATGAAGAGCTTATTAAAAAATTCAGGGAAAAAGCGGAAAAAGACAAATTGTTCGAGATTCGCTTTTTTAATAAAAATGTAATTGTTGATATTGTAAAAAACAGCGGAATAAAAATAAAATCGTATGGAATTGTTAAATTCGGCGGGTTTTTCGATGTTTTTTACAAGAACAAATTTAAAAAGATTATTCCTAACATATTAAAACCATTTGGAAAGTATTTTGTCCCATATCTTTATCAATTACAAAACTGGGAAAAAACCGAAAGAATTTGTTGCATTATTGAGCTTGATAAATGAAAAAAATAATAATTTTCGACCCTTATACTTTGCAAGGCATTGCTATTTCCAAATATTTAAAAAAATACGGAAATGTTTTTATTGTTGGATGTATGGAAAAATCTCCAAAAATAAAATTAAAATACATTGACAAACTTATTGTGGCTGATTTTTCTCATATTGATATTGCAGAATATGACTATATTTTACCCACAGGTGTATATAGCACCTATAAAATTATTAATCGCTGTAAAAAATTGGAATTTGAAAACGGTCTATATTTTTCATCTTCCAATTTCATTGTATTCAACAAACCCCAAATGATACAAATAGCCGGACAGGTAGGAGTTCCTATCCCTGAAACTTGGACATCGATTAATAATATTAATGCGTTTCCTGTTTTTTATAAAGAAAATTTTGAAAGAGGCAAAGGTAAAAGAGGTATTGCAAAAAACTTTGATGAAATTCCGAATTATAACGATTTAATCTTCCAAGAATTTATAAACACACCGGCAACCTACGGCATAGGCTTTTTGGCAAAAAACGGTGAGATAATCACTTTTACGATGCATAAAGAAATTTTAAGCTATCCTGAGAGCGGTGGTTCCGCAGTGTTATTGGAGAGATTTTATAATGAAAATTTGTTGAAATACACAAAGTTGTTGCTTAAAAAAATAAGATACAACGGTTGGGGATTGGCAGAATTCAAATATTGCAACAAAAGGAATGATTTTGTTTTTATGGAGATAAACGGGAAATTATGGGCATCATTAGAGTTTATGCTTGCAAATAATCACGGCTTTTTGAAAAATCTTTTGAATATTTCTTATGAATGCAAAAAAATAGAAAAAATTCTTTTTATCAACAGACTTTTTCAATACGATTTTAAAAATATTTTAAAAAATATGAAATTTTATCATCATTCTGAAATAATTAAGGAAAATCCTCTTTTTTACCAAATAATAAGAAAAATTATCCCCGACAGCTTGGTTTTTATTTTTAAAAAGGAGAGATATGCTAAAAATCAAGATTCCGGAAAATAATATTAATGAGCGGTTGTATATTATTCACATTATAATGAAATGTTTTCTGAATTTGGAATACATAGTTGAATATGGCTCGAAAAATTATGAGATTATTTTGTCTAACGGTAATACTCTAATAATAGAAGACCATTTTTTTAATATATTTAAATCTGATTTGGAATATTTGCAAGCCAAAGCAATCCCTGAAAGCATAAAATTCTGTAAAAACCGTTTTCTTGCGAATGAAAAAAATATTCCTGTAATTTTCGGGAATGATAAGTGTGAAGTTGAAGATAAACAAAAGAAAATAATCTTGTGTGGCATTGACTTATTTGCTTCCTCTTTTTTTATGCTTTCCCGTTGGGAGGAATATGTAAATAGCAGCAGAGATATTCACGGAAGATTTCCCGCAAATGAAAGTGTGGCGTTTAGAAATAATTTTCTCCACAGAGCGGTTGTTGACGAATATGTTGCCATGTTACAAAATATGCTCGTGTTTCTTGATGAAAATTTCAAATTTAATAAAAAAAAGAGTGAAGTGTTTATTACGCATGATGTTGATGAAATATATTTTTGGAAAAATTTTTTTCATGTTGCCAGAGTTGCAGCAGGAGATATTCTTAAAAGGAAAAATTTCATATTGGCTTTTTCACGATTTACAGAGTATCTTTCCATTTTAACAAATAAAATAAAAGACCCTTATGACACTTTTGATTTTTTAATGGATTTAAGTGAAACAGCGGGGTTAAAAAGCAGATTTTATTTTTTATGCGGAGGAGTGACAATATACGACAGAAGATATAAACTTGAGGAAGCTGAAAAAATAATTGGGAAAATAGTTGAAAGAGGTCATGTTGTAGGTTTTCATGCGTCATACAATTCTTACAATAACTCAGATTTATTCGGGAAGGAAAAAAAATTACTTGAGAATAAAGTTTCGAAAAAGATTAAGGAAGGACGGCAGCATTATCTCAGATTTGAAATACCTGTTACATGGCAAATTTGGGAGGATAACGGAATGTTAATTGACAGCAGTTGCTGTTATGCTCAAAAGGAAGGTTTCAGGTGCGGCACCGGCAATGAATTTAATGTTTTTAACATTTTAACAAGGCAAAAACTAAAGTTGAAAGAAAGGCCTTTAATTGTAATGGACAGGAATCTTTTTGGTTATCAGAACCTTAATTATGAAGAAGGAATAAGATTAATGAATGAGCTTTTAAACAGAAGTAAAACTTTTACATTGTTATGGCACAATTCAAGTATTGACAATTTCGATTTTTACAAAAATTTTATTGAAAAGTTATTATGAAAAAAATTCTTTTAATTGTTTTAAATAATTTTAAAAATGACAGCAGAGTTTTAACCCAAGTTCGTCAAAATTTTCCATAAAGCATTGATATTATTGAATTCACAATTTTTCTTTACCACT
>CAZLFW010000178.1:0-9609 GCA_964559045.1 uncultured bacterium | reverse complement strand
ATTTAATTGTTAGGTAGGGGCAATTCATGAATTGCCCTTACAGGATTTAGTGATTAGTCGATAGTCTTTGTCACTAGTAGTCATTAGTAGTAATTAAAAATCCCCAAATCCTGATTAAACCTTTTTCAAAATAATTTTGTCAAGAAAGATTTTTGTTCGTTCAAAATTTCAACAATCTCTTTTGAGTCAATGAGGTTTGCCGCATGGATAAAGCCGTGTTTTGACTTTAATAATTTTATTAATTCGATATATTTTTTTCTAAAAATAATATGCCAACCTTTTGCGTATAGGTTGACAATTATTTTCCTAATGTCTGAGTGTTGCATAAATTCTTTGCATTTATCGCAGTTGTTCGTGCCGATAAGAAAATGTTTATCAAAATCGGGAAAACCTGTTTCAAGATTCTTTAGCAGGTTAAATTTGTTTTCAATTCTTGCTGTTTTTGAATTTTTGCTTATTCTCATTAGAAAAGGCGGTTTTTTTAAAAAAGTTATTCTAATATCGGGAGGAGAATACTGATTTCCCGTTATTACAGTAATTTCAAATGGAATCTTTTCGCAATTACCCATTACTTTTGTTGTTCCGAATAAGGGTATGCGAGATTGGAAAACTTTGCCGTTTATAAGTTTTGCAACTTCTTCAAATTTAGATTTTAATTCCTGTGAAGACGCAGAACATATTAAAATCCCTATGATAAAAGCGACAAGCACTATAAGTGAGATTAAAACAAATACCAAAAGATAGCTCATATTGAACCTTTTTCAAAAATTATATGAAACATATAAAATGAGCAAATTATTCATGCAACTTTATACGGTTAAATTACTGAAAATAAAAATCATTGTAATAGAAATTTCAAATACCAATTAATAATCAATTGTCCGAAATATAGATAAATAACTGCTGCTACAGAAAGAAATGGCCCGAATGGAATTGCATACTCTTTCCCCTTTGATTTCAACAAAATCAGAGGAACTCCAACTGCGGTTCCTAACATTGAGGAGAAAAAAATTACGAAAAATACCGATTTATACCCTAAGAAAGCCCCTATCATTGCAAGAAGTTTTACATCTCCGCCACCCATGCCTTCCTTTTTGGTCAATAGATAATAACCTTTTATTATAAGGAGCAGAATACCTCCGCCAATGAGGATTCCCAGTAACGAATCTGTCCAGTTCAAATCGTTTCGAACAAATGAAGAGAGAAATCCTGCAAATATTCCTCCTATGCTTATTTCATCAGGTATAATCATATACTTTAAATCAACAAATATAACCACAACAAGTAAAAGCTCGAAAACAACGTAGCTTACAGATTCAAAACCGAGCCCGAAATATTGAAAGTTTAACAAAAATATAAATCCGCATAAAATTTCAATAAATATATACCTTGCTGAAACAGGTTCGTCGCAATAACCGCATTTGCCTTTTAGAAAAATATAACTAAGAACAGGGATATTGTGATACCATTTTAATTTGTTTTTACACGAAGGGCAGAAAGAGCCGGGAGATATTACGGATATTTTTAAAGGAAGTCTGTATATACACACGTTTATAAAACTCCCGACACACAATCCCGCACAAAAAACGAAAATATCAATGAAATAAATGTGCTGCACCTATTAATCCCGCATTGTTTTCAACATAAATTTCAAAATTTATGTTGTCTTTCAGAAAGCTGACAGTGTTAATGTTAAATTCATGTATAAAAGAATTTCTAAAATTTTTAAAAATATTTGCAATGCCTCCTGTAATAAAAATTATTTCAGGGGCAAAAATATTTGCAAAAACAGAACAGGCTCTGCCGAGAAAAGAAAATCCTTCTCTGATAATAATCTCAGCTCGTTTATCTCCTTTTTCCGTTAATTTATACAATTTTTCAAAACTTGACAAATTTTCATTGTAAATTCTGTTAAATCTTTTTAACATTCCTGTTGCGGAGGAGTATGCTTCCACGCATCCGAAATTTCCGCAACTGCATTTTTCCCCTTGTTTTTCAACTGTAATATGTCCCAATTCGAATCCTATGCTTCGTCTGTTTTTTAACAGGTTACCGTTTAAAATAACCCCGCCTCCTATGCCGGTGCCGAGAGTTAATGCCACTATGTCGTAAAATTCGGGAAACAAATTTTTAGCTCCCAAAGCAGCGCAATTTGCATCGTTTTCATATTTTATTGAAAAAGAAGAATAGTTGTTAATAAGTTTGATAATATTTTCATGTTTTAAAAACGGCAGATTTGGAGAGAAAATAATCTCTCCGTTATCTGCAATATTACCGGGAAAACCAATTCCTATTTTTTTAAAATTAAAATCATTAAGATAATCTTCAACGATTTTATTTATTAAATTTTTAAAATTTTTTGTATCATGTTCTGTTTTATAAGTTTTTTCATTTAAAAAACAATTTGAATTTTTATCGAATATGCCTGTTTTTACAGATGTTGCTCCAATGTCAAAAGTTAGAATCATTTGAAGATTTTCTCTTTAATATTTTCGATTCTTTCTACAGCTTCATTTAATCTGTCTTTATCAACAGTAAGAGCCATTCTTATGTATCCCTCTCCCGAAGGTCCGAATCCGTTACCGGGAGTAGTTACTATACCTGCTTCTTTTAACAAAAGTGCGGTAAAATCAGCTGAGGAATAACCCTTTGGAACGTTAATCCATATATAGAATGTTGCAAGAGGCGAATTTACCGTGAATCCCAGTTTCTTCAATCCGCTTATCAATACATCCCTTCTTTCCTGATACATTTGTCTCATGTCTTCCACGCATTTTTGACTGGAATCAAGAGCTTCCATTGCAGCTTCCTGAATTGCCTGAAAAGCGCCTGAATCAATGTTTGTCTTTATTTTGCCGAGAGCACCTACAATTTCCTTTCTTCCCGCTGCCCAGCCTATTCTCCAGCCTGTCATGTTGTATGTTTTTGAAAGAGAGTGAAGCTCCACACCTACTTCCATTGCTCCTTCAACTTCAAGAAAGCTTAACGGAGCTATTCCGTCATAATACATTTCCGTATATGCTGCATCATGAACAACTATAACATTGTATTTTTTTGCAAATGAAATAACGTCTTTGAAAAATTTTTCATTTGCAACTGCTCCCGTTGGATTGTTAGGATAATTAATAAACATTATTTTTGCTTTTTTTGCAATATCTTCCGGAATTTCCTTTAAATCAGGCAAAAAGCCGTTTTTTTCAAGAAGAGGCATGTAGTGAACTTCTCCTCCTGCAAATTTTGTTGCAATTGCATAAACAGGATAGCCCGGCTCAGGAACAAGTGCATAATCTCCGGAATCTATAAACGCGTAAGGAAAATGCGCAATGCCTTCTTTGGAGCCTATAAGCGATATGATTTCGGTTTCCGGATTTAAAGAAACATTAAATCTTTTTTTATAAAAGTTGGCAACGGATTCTCTGTATCGCAACATTCCCACATAGGACGGATATTTGTGATTTTCGGGCTTTTCCGAAGCACTTTGAAGACGTTTGATGATATGTTTGGGTGTGGGCATGTCAGGGTCTCCCACTCCAAGGTCTATTATATCCACTCCTCTTTTTTTAACCTCCTCTTTCATCTCATCTATTTTTGCAAACAGATAAGGCGGTAAGGTTTTGATTCTTTTTGAAACTTCAACTTGAAACTCGCTCATAAATTATTCCTCCTTAATTTTTTCATATAATTTTATGTATAGTTCAGAAGACTTTTCCCAGCTAAAGTCCTCTTTCATGCAGTTTTTTCTCACGGTTTGAAACATTTCTTTGTTAGAATAACATTCCAATGCTTTCATAACAGCGGATAAAAATTCACTGCTGCTGAATTTGTCAAACATAAATCCCGTAACACCTTCTTTAACCGAATCTTTTAAACCTCCAACCTTTCTTACAACAGGCACCACTCCGTATCTCATTCCTATCATCTGGCTAATACCGCATGGCTCGTAAAGGGAGGGCATAAGTAAAAAATCTGCTGCTGCATAAATTTCTCTTGCAAAATTTTCATTAAAAAGAAAGTTAAGGGAGATTTTGTCTCTGTATCCAATTGAAATTCCGAGAAGTTTTTCTTTTATATGCTCTTCTCCGGTGCCAAGCACAACAACTTGCACTTTTAACAGAGACATTTCTTTTAAAACGCTTTCAAGCAGCTCAACTCCTTTTTGCTCCGTTAATCTTCCAACAAACGCAAAAAGAGGTATATTTTCATTTGTATCAAAATTAAGTTTTTTCTGCAAAAAAGTTTTGTTAGCTGTTTTTCCATCTATGTTTACATGAGAATAATTGAATGAAATTACTTTGTCTTTTTCAGGATTCCATTCTTCGTAATCAATGCCGTTAAGAATCCCTGTAAGCTGTTTTTCCCTTTTTTGCAATATACCGTGTAAACCTCTTCCAGCTTCTTTTGTCACTATTTCTTTCGCATAAGAGGGTGACACTGTGTTTATAAAATTTGAAAATACCAAACCGCCTTTTAAGAAATTTACCTGATTGTAAAATTCCACCCCGTCAATGTGAAAAATCGCCTTGGTTACAGACAATCTGTCAAGAGTGTTTTCCGGAAAAATTCCTTGATAGGCAAGATTATGAATTGTAAAAAGAGTTCCTGTGCCGTGAAAAAAAGTATCGTTTTTATAATTTGTTTGCAGCAATACGGGAACAAACCCGCTTTGCCAGTCATTGAGATGAAAAATATCAGGTATAAATCTTAAATTTTTGCATAACTCCAGAACAGAATAGCATAAAAGCCCGAATCGTATGTCAACGTCCTTTCCCTGATAAAAAAATTCCGTTTTAAAATAATTGTCGTTTGACAGAAAGTAAATCGTTATGTTTTTATGGATGGTTTTGAAAACCTTAATCTCTTCCCATTTGTAATCTATAAAAACCTTAAAGGTTATTCCTGTTTCAGAAATGTTGAATTTTTTTCTGTTTACGGATTTATACAAAGGAGTTATAACATTTACGTTAATGCCTTTTTTTTTCAACGCAACAGGCAGTGATTCGGATACATCTGCAAGTCCGCCTGTTTTGGAAAAAGGATACACTTCGGAAGAAACAAACATTACATTCATACGTAATTAAATAACTCCTATTTTAAAGCAATAATTTCTTTCTTCATCGGGAAAAAAATCAAAAGGAAACAAAAACCCGAAAGTTGTTCCCTGATAAATTTTTTCAAAGCCCTTTTCACTTTTGGATACGGTATAAAACGGATAACTCCATAAGTCAAACTTTTTGTCGGATTCTATTAATACATTTGACGCCATTACAGCATCATATATAACGATTCTATTGATTTTTTCAATAGTAATTTCCGTTTCCAAAGCGGTTTTGCATTTGCCTGCTTTAATATGACTGTCTGTATTGTTATGCCCCGGAAAAAAGAAATTCATTTCCACGCAATAAGTTATGTCAAAAGTGAGAAATGACTCGTTTTTTATGATAATTTCAGCATGGAACGTTTCTTTTTGCAAATTGTATTTTTTTGAAACCGATAACGGAAACTTTTTTTTAAAAAGAGTTAAATTGCCTTTTGTTGAAAAACATATATGGTTATCTTTTTTTATTTCAAAACTTTTTACCGTTAAATCGGATAGTTCAGTTATATTGTTTTTTTTATAATTTGAAAATGTTTCATTTCTGCCGAAAAACTTGTCAAGAAAAGAGTATTTTAAGTGGTTATCAAAAATAAGAGCATCTTTTAACTCGTCGGAAATTTCAAAATCCATTTCGTGAATGGTTGTTATTTTTTTATTTTTATCTTTTTTTGCCAAGTCTCTTATTGAGTCGTGATAAGTTTCTTTTCTCCTCATTAATGTATTCATAATGTTAAAGCAGGTTTTTCTATGGGAAAACTCGAAAACAGCTCCTCCGAATTTTGAAGATGCAATTATTGTCAAAAATTTATTTTTTAAAATAAGCTCGTTGTATCCGTCCAGATTTATATCTTTCAAAATTATCTGTTTTGAGTTTTCGGTGAAATTGTCAATTATGTTTTCAGCTTTGTTAATGGCTATATATGCATTGTTTCTTAGAATGGGAAGATATATCCCTCCGAAAACGCCGTGCCACAAACAATCGTTGCATTGGCTTTGCAGCAGATATTCCAAAGCATATTCGTTTGAAGCGCCTAAGTGAAGAGTTTTGCTTAAATCAAGCATTCTTTTATGAATATTATTGCTTTCTTCGTATTTTATAAAAAAATTTTTCCATATCCCTGTTCTTAAAAGATTTTCCGGAACCGATTTTTTATCAATTAATTTTTTCAAAATTGATGCGTTTTTATATTCAAGCGCCCATTCACCCATTTCGTGATATGAAACTTCCGGTAGATAAATTCTTCCAATAGGTTTTTTATTGTAAAAAAATTCCGAAAATTTCATGGTTGTAATTTTTTTGCTGTTGTTAATAAGAGTAAAAAATTTTTTAAGCCAGTTTTTTTCATAAACCCATTCAAAAGTTTCGGGCCATAATCCGAATTTTTCTCCATCGTCAAATATTATTCCACAAGGAATTTTATCCAAAAAATCGGATATTTCTTCAACCTTGTTAAAGGGAATCAAATAGCGCAGCTCTTTATTTATGGGAAATATGCCTATTGGTTCGCCTTCCGCTTCAGTTAGATAATATCCGTATACATCGTCTTTTCCCAATCCTGCGGCAAAAAAGTGATAATCGTCAACAACAACATATTTTATGCCGCAATTCAGTAAGATTTTAATAAGTTTGTCTTCCCAAACTCTTTCCGTTAACCACAGACCTTCGGGAGTTTTGCCGAAATTATTCCTGATAAAGGCATTGGATTTAATTATTTGTAGCTCCGCATCTTTTTCAGGCAAAACGGAAAGTATGGGCTCGTAAAAGCCTGATGTGAAAAATTCGATTTGACCGTTGTCGTTTAGCTTTTTTAATAATTTAAAAGTATCCTCACGATTGGTTTTGAGCCATTGCAGAAGCCAGCCGCTGTAATGTATGTTTATTTTAATATTTTGAAAATTCAGCAACTCGTTCAAAAAGGGTAAATAAGACTTATCCGTTGCCTCGTCCACTACTTCATAAAAATTGTTAAAAGGTTGATGACAATGTATTCCAAATAGTAAATCCATAATTTTTAGCCTTTAATTTTTAATCTTTAACGTTGAACTGTCATAATACTTATACCGTCCAATATTCAAGTTGTAAATTTTCGGGAATACGAATGTTAATTGTAGAATCGTAAGGCATCCTTTCCATTAAACTTCCGTTTTTCATTATTTCCACTGTGATATTTATATATTCTCCCCGTTTGAAACCGCAATCATCCAAAGGCACGGCAGTTTCCAAGATTTTACCTGATTTCAGCTCAATATTGTGATTTACAATTTTTATATTGTTTTTGTAAAATAATATCTTTTCGTCATTCCTAATATACTCTATTTTACAAAGCTCATTGTTGTGAATATTTATTTCCAATACTGCATCCCTGATCAATTCACTGAAATCGCCAATAGAATCTATTCTGATAAAAATATGCGTATCATTGAAACCATAATAAAATTTTGAAAAATTATATCCGTTAAAGTGCATTGTGGAATTCCTTTTGTCGCAATAACACACACCTGCTGCAAGCCACTCGAAATAGTCAGTTATTTCTCCGTCTATTTTCGGATTTATAGGTGCAGTTGGTTCTGTAACATGTATTTGAGATGAATGTTTTTCTTTTATCGGTTCCAAAACATTGAGAGGAATATCTTCGTTCAAGAAAGAGTAAACATTTGCTATATGGGTCCTAAAAAGAGAATCGAACTTGTCACTTACCTCAGAATAAAAATCATCTCCATACCACCAAAACCAGTCGCTTCCCTCTGCAATTAAAAGTTCTTCGCGTGCCATATAAAAATTTTTATTTTTATTGTTTGCATGTTTTTTTAAAACAGTTTTGGCTCCGTCAACAAGCTCCCAAGCCTTGTTTTCCTCTGGAGCTCCTATCCAAATCTGATAATTTGCATTAATCCATGAGCCTGCATGAAGATATGTAAGGTATTTTTCAGTGCCTTCTTTTTCAAGGTATTCGGAAAAAAGAGTAAAATTAATAGATTTATCGTTTTGAATAAGCCCGTAAACCTCTCTTAAAAAAGGTATTCCGTTATTTTTAAAAAATTCCCATACGTTTTCTCCGTCGAGGATAACGGTTACAACGGCATTTTCTCTAACTTCCGCTTGAATGCTTTTCAGCCTCGAATAAAAATCTTGTGCAGCATCTTTATAGTGCCATTTAGAATATATAAATCCTATTAGGTTGGATAATTCCTTGTCTCTGAAAAATATTTTCATTCCGTTAAAATCATAGGGATAATACAACTCTTTTCTGCTTGGAATGTCTCTGCTTGCAAATAATATATCTTCGTCTGTTGCAATCCAACTTATATTGTGCTTGATAATTTCTCTAACAGAGTCAGTGCTCACCGCTCCTTCTGAGGGCCATAAACCTTTGCATCTTTTCCCGAATATTTTTTCGAATTTATCCAAACCTTTTGAAATTTGAAGAGCAGCATCATCAGCAAAATCATTGGATATTTCAGGCATGTTAATATGAGGCAACGCAACCTTTGCAGAGTCAAAATTTGTTAAAAGGGGAAGAATCGGATGATAATAAGGAGATGTTGAAATCTCTATTTTTCCGTTATGAAATTTATCCTTGTATTCAGGCAAAATATTTTTAACGGTTTTGCATAATTCATTTACAAGAGAACGTTTATCATCTTCGGAAAAATTTTGTCCTTTTTCAATTAACGCTTTTATCAAAGGTGATGAGTTTTTTATGTAAAATCCGCTCCAAGCAAGGAGATAAAGAACTTCAAGGTCTAAAATTTCTTCGTTTGAGTATTTTTTAAAATCCCTTTTATCGTATAATTTTTTAAATCTTGTTAAAGGTGCAATCATGTTTTCGTAATTTGCACAGAAAACCTGTCTTAAAATCTCTTTTTTTTCATCTTCGGAAAGAGATGAAACGTTTTTCAAAAGCATTTTTAAAAAGATATCTTTTTCGGCATTTTCGGATAAATCGTCTATTTGGTCCAACAGAGAAGAAACAAAATTAAACGTTAACTTTATTTCAGGAAATTCGTTTAAAATTTTAACCATATCGTTATAATCTTTTATTGCATGAAGAAATGTCCATGGCATTAAATAAACATCTTTTAACAAATCTTTATAATAAGGCTGGTGCATGTGCCATAAAAACGCAATATACATGGTTCTCCTCTATTTATCTAAAATTTCTCTTATTTTTTCGTTAAGCTCGCTTAATTTGTAAGGTTTGTTCAGAAACAAAACATTTTGCGAATCTTTAAGATTGTAAATGTCTTTTTCCGCATATCCTGTGGTAAAAATAATTTTTACTTTGTTTGAAATTGATTTTATTTTTTCATACATTTGCAAGCCGTCTGTTTCAGGCATTACAATATCGCTTACAATAACGTCAATTTTTTCGGCATTTTTTTTGAAAATCTCAAATCCTTTTTTTCCGTTAACAGCTACAAAAATTTTATATCCCAGATTTTCCAAACCTTTTTTCATCATTTTTACAATTTCTTCATCATCTTCAACAAATAGTAGTGTTTCCGAATAATTT
>CAZLFW010000177.1:0-3021 GCA_964559045.1 uncultured bacterium | reverse complement strand
CTCACTCTGTTGCTTTTGCGAATATCAACAAGGCGTATATAGCAACATATTTCGATAACTCAATACTTATTTTCAATCCTTTGACAGGAGAAGAGCTTGGAACCATAGACTTGACTCCTTATTTATACGTTTCCGATAACGGAACAACTAACAAATACGTTGGTGCCGAGCATATGTTAATTTATAAAAACAAACTGTTTGTAACCCTTGACAGGGCAAGAACATATTACGGAGATTTACAACCTGACAAAGGGATGCTTTTAGTGATTAATATGGAAAATGATACAGTTGAAAAAAGCATTGAAATTGATTTTGCGTCAAGAGCACCACAGATTTACAAAAATTATTTGTATTTTCTTGCAATGGGAAATTATTCCGCACCAATCGGTAAAATTTACAGAATAGACCTATCTTCATACGGTTTGGATAAAGATTTTACTGTTTCTTCTTTAACCAAAGAGGATAATTCAACCGATTACATTAAAAATTTCATTATAACTCCTGAAGGAGCTTTGGTTTTTGTCGCAAATGCAGGGTGGGGAAAACCTTATAATGTATACGGAATTACCAATGTTGAACTTTACGATGACGATGATAAGTCAGGATTAATTTCCCAACCTATTTATTCCAGCACAGGTTATATTTCAGATATGGATTCTTACTGTGGAAATATTGTCTTAACCGACAGAGGAAGTTCTCCCGGATTGGTATTTATACCTATGGGCGAGGGAGATACTTTTAAAATTTCCGACACCGATTTGGGTTACCCTCCTTACAAAATAGGGTCGGATTATAATTATTAGAGTTGTAACGGGGCACGTTAAGTGCCCTTTAAAACTTTTTCGAGACTTGTCATGAGAATTTTTAATATATTTTTTATATTTCTATTATTGTCTTTTTTTTGGAGTCTTTCTTTTGCCGAGAACTTTTACACGCTTCCCGAAATAGTGGTTAAAGATTCGGCAATACAGGATAAAAGTGCTTTTAGCAAAACAGTTGTAAAAGTTGAGCAAGGTAAAACAGAGGAAAAAACATTGTCTGAAATACTCGAAAATCAGCCGGGAATCCATGTTACCACACTTGCCGGTAGAGGTTCTTATTCGGTTGTTTCAATAAGAGGGAGCACTTCCTCACAGGTTCTTGTATATATTGACGGTGTTTTGGTTAACAGCGGAGGTAATTCAAGTGTTGATTTTAGTAATATTCCCGTTGAGCAGATTGAAAAAATAGTAATTTACAGAGGAAATGTTCCCGGAAAATTCGGCAGAGGCGGTATAGGTGGGGTAATCAGTATTACCACAAGGAAAAATTTAAAATACAACGGAAATATCTCAGCCACTATAGGATCTTGGAAATTTTATAAAACCGAAGGCAATTTAAAATACAAAAAGTTTTTTGCAAATGCTTCTCTTGAAGCAAGAACAGGTGATTATCCTTATCTCAATGATGCAAACACACCTTTCAATTCAAAAGACGACTATCATGCACACCGACAAAATAATTATTATAACAATAAAAATTTATTGTTCAATTACAAAATCCCAATAAAAGAAGGTATTTTGTCAACCACATACAGACATTTTTACAAATATAGAAATTTACCCGGAGCAGCTCCGGGAAGAGACAAGTCAGGAGCTTTAACAGATGCTGTTTTAATCACCAAAAATCATCATATAGATACTGCGTATTCTTTTATGTTAGACAAAGGAGTTGTTTCTTTACAGCCTTTTTACGACATAGAGAAAAAGGGATTCTACAATCCCAAATACAAATTGGGCATGTATGGTTTGTTGAAATCTAAATATAGTTCAAACAGATACGGCGGAAATATATCTTACGAAATTAATTTGAATGACTATATCAATTTGGGAGTATTCGGTGAAAGCCGAGTGGAAACTTTAAAAACATATTTTATACCCCAATCAACATGGATAAAGAACGGAAGCTACAAAAGGGTGGAATATGCTTTTACCTTTCAGAACGATTTTAAGTTTTTAGACAAATCGTTGTTTGTGTCGCCTGTTTTCAGAAAAAACAAGATAAAGGACACGGACAGAAGGGCAAATGTTTCCGATTCTTTTTCAAAAAATACTTGTAGTATAGGAATAAAATATATCCCTGTATTCATGAAAAATTTTTATTTAAAGTTTAACTACGGTAAATTTGTGCGGTTTCCCAATTTTTACGAAAAATTCGGAGACGGAGCAACTGTAATCCCCAATTCCGATTTGGATTATGAAAAAAGTGAAAATTTTGATTACGGTTTCGGATTTAAATACAAATTTTTTACTTTTGATTTAACTGTTTTTAAGAACAGAGTTAAAAATTTAATTGAATTTGTAATGGTTAACGAAAGATATTCCATGTATAAAAACATTGAAAGTGCGGATATTAACGGTGTTGAGGTTAATGCGGGAATTAACCTTTATAATGTAATTATTGTAACCGCTAATTACACAAAGTTAAAAACAAAGTCTAAACAATCGGGATACAAACTGGGAAGTCCTCTTCCTAACAGGCCTGCTCATAAAACTTATGTGAGAGTTCAGAGCAATTTGAAAAAATTTACTTTTTGGATTGAATATAATGAAACGGGGAAAAATTATTTTGACGACGGAGGAAATTATTATTACAATACTTTTTGCACTGCCAATGCAGGTGTTGTTTACAAGCGTGTAAAGAAATGGACTTTTAGTTTGACGGTAAAGAATTTAACGAACAATCAAGATATGTATTCTTATGCAAACGGATTTAACGTGGCAAAGCTTCCTTATTACCCGGTGGAAGGGAGACATTTTTATTTTAAAATGAATTACAATTTTTAAAAATTTTAAATAAAAGAAGAGGATAACGGATATGAGAACATTTTTGAAGATAATTTTTTTCTTTATTTTTGCAACCAATGTTTTTGCTTTTGACAAGGTGGTTTCGATAAACCCTTCGATTACCCAAATATTGTTTGCACTTGGTGTCGGAGATAAAGTTGTAGGTGTAACTTATCACGATACCATTCCTTTTGAA
>CAZLFW010000176.1:0-3116 GCA_964559045.1 uncultured bacterium | reverse complement strand
CTTTTTTAGTAAATAAATTTACAAATTTACTTAACAACTCCCGATGCTGTTCCTGATGTAATGTAACCACCACTTCCCGGTGCTTGAATGCTTTCCGCACCAGGAGAATGAGGAGGATTTGTAGTATAAGTTCCTGCAGCAACGCCATTAAAGTCTATCTTTCCTGAATAATCGCCTTGCAAATTTCCCTTTCCGTTATCAACAGTTGCAATCCATTGATTGTTACTCCATGACCTAACTGTAAAATCAGCGGAAATTGTGCCTCCTGTATTTTTTAAAGAAACAGGAATATTTTTTCCCGGAACATCAGAAAAACTTCCTATTATATCTTTAGTTGCCCATATTGAAGGTTTGGCTCCTGTTGATGTGGCAAAAAAAGTTACATCATTCATGGTTATGTCAAGATTATTTCCTGTGCCTGAGAGCGTTGTTTTACCCACTTGAACAAAAGGAATTTTCAAATTATTAAGAATTGACTCAGCATTAAAGTCACCATTATGTGCAAGCTCTGCAAGAGCTAAAAATTTGCCTGTTTCCAACCACGCTCCTGTAACAATTGCATTAAAACTGTTGTTTTTTTGAATCCCCACAACATCTGAAATACTAATCCAAGTAGATACGCCGGTGCTTGAAATTTTTCCGCCATATCCGCGAACATTTTTAACTATACTGGTATCGGTGATTTCCGGAATATTATATCCCGTTTCAAATACGGTATTTTCAGGCTCACTGTCAATTGCAGCTTCAACATTACCGTTAAGATTTTGTCTGAAAATTCCCCATTTTTCATTATTAATACGTTTCATTTCAATATTCGTTGAATCAGGGGAATAATCATTTATACTGTCTGAAAAATCATAAGGAGAATCCAAACCGGTTTCATCATTCATGTAAATATGAAACCATTCTCCCTGCATTTTAACACTTTCAAAATCAGGATACACTTCTCCTTGCAACCCTTGTTCTTTCAAAATACCTACATGTCCGTCTTTATTACTGAACAAAGCTATTGAAGTGCCTTTTATCTCCTGAGCATCAGTAACACATGAAACAAATCCTGAAAAAGCGTCTTCCTGATACGTAACAGGTTTATTTTTTTCAAAATCAAATGATTCTATTTTTGTTGAAAAAGTATGGGAAGACTCAGTATTATAATTTTCATAAGTTGCAAGGATTATATATTTTGATGTTTCATCTTCTTCCAACAACAAAGGCTCGGCACTTCCCAAAAGCCCTTTGAAAATCGGCTCTACTGTGGCGGTAACAGTAGAAGCAATTCCAGTATCCATTGTTGCAACGTATTTCAAATGTTGCCAAGAGCCTGTGAGAAAGCCTTGAAATTCTTTGGTATTATAATTACCCACAGCGTATCCTTCAAGATTATCGGCAATCTTTGTCTTGCTCATTGCAGCACCGCCTGAAATCTCACTTAAAAAAGAGCTATCATCCGTATCTGTTATTTTCATGTTTGCGGCAAAGTAAAGCTCAGGGATATTAGCTCCGGCACCTATTTGATATTCGTCTTTTTCCGTCAAATCAACATCACTGTCTAAAATCTTGCCTTCAAATCCTCCATAGACTGCTCCGCCTGTTGCTCCAGCATCTGATATATTTTCAAAATCACTATAGTCAATATCAATTGCAAATTGCCATTTGCCCTCTTTTTCCATCTCAATATGGACACTGTTGTAATCTCTTGTGGTTATGCTTTTCAAATCCTTTTCAGACTCTGAAACAGTGTATATACCTCTTTTCTCAAAAGGCCCTTCAGAAATCAATTTATACATGTCTATGTCACGATATACGTTACCTTGTAAATCGCTGATAATCATTTCTATTTCATATTTACCGTCTCCTAAGTCAGAAATATTGTAACCTATTAATCTGCCGTATATTGTATCTTTAAAAACAGCTATACCTGCACCTGCCACTATTTTGTTGCTTTCTAAATTAAATTCAAAATCATTGTCAGTAGCTGCAATAAAGTTATTTTCACTGGTATCTATTTGTCCGAGAGACATTAAGCTGTTGTCGGGAAACAAATGAATAAAGCCTTTCATTTTGTCAGAAAGCTCTTCGGAGTCAGATTCATTTGAAATCTGTTTAATAAACTTTATATGAGGATTTTTAATTTTTTTATTTATGTCTGTTTCTAAAAGATGATTGCTTATCAAAGCGGTTTTATCCGAGTTATACTTGAGAACGGGAAAATCATCCGAAATATTTGTCTCTCCCCATCCACTGTCCGTTAAAAAAACAAATTTATTTTTTTCACTGTTAATCTCATTAAGCCAGTATCCCTGAGGATCCTCCGCAGCAGTTAACACGGAACCACCTGCAATAATTTTCGCATTGTCAGGCAACTGTGACTCAGATACTGCAAAAACCGAAGCAGCACCTTTCCCTTCGGAACTAAGGAGAGAGAGAGTCGAGTCCGATACACTGCCTTTAATGTCTTTGTTAATAATATATTTCCCTGAAAGCATCATAGGCTGTTCAGGAGAGTAAAAAAGTTTCAAAATTTTGGAAGCAATATTTTCACTGCTATCAGTTGCTCCAACCTCTCCGCTGTTTAAACCGTTTTTAAGAGCTAAATCCTTAACCTCTACAGTTTGCCAGCCTGATTCGTCAACAGCGTCTTTACCGTATATGACGGTTTTTTTAAGCTCTTTGTCATCGCTCACTTTAACTTTTATTTCTCCGTTTTTAGGGATAAAATTTTTATAAAGCGAAAACTCGTCAATTTCAGGGGGAGTATTGTCTCCTTCTTGGTTTAAAATTTCTTTAATTCCGGTAGTTTCTGTTATCGGAATTCTATCCCCATGCTGCTTTGTAGTATCTCCGTTTTCCCCTGTTGAAGGTTCATCTCCTGTTCCGCTTCCTGAAGATAGTTTTAATTCAACTTCAACTTTTCCTCCTGTATTTTCTATACTCCCTTCAGTATTTTTTGCAAAAGCTGTAATAGCCTCCAAGTCTTCCGGAACAGAAGGAGATGACTCTGATTTTGCAGATTTTCCTGTTTCACCGGAACTGACTCTTTTTTCTCCTTCTGATGAAGATTGTTCGGATCCCGATTCGTCTTTCTTTTCTACGCTTGGCTTGTTATTCGCTGTTTT
>CAZLFW010000175.1:0-22270 GCA_964559045.1 uncultured bacterium | reverse complement strand
TAATTTGAAAACTTCGTGAGGTTTTGATTTTAAGGAAGCAAGTGCAAATTTTCCGTTTTTGCTTTTTATTGATTTGAAGATGGACACTATAAAGCCTATGCCTGCTGAATCAATAAAATCAACATTGCTTAAGTCAAAAATAATTTCATTGGCATTTTCACCGTCAATGATCTCTTTAACGTATTTTCTTGCTTTCTCAAGGTCAGATAGTATTAAATTGCCGTTAAATTCAAAAATAAAAAGATTTCCTTCTGATATTTTGTTAACTTCCATAATCCCCTCCTTTTTTAAATAATATATTTTCTTTCAGCTCTATTAAAAAAGCTTAAAAACTCTTCTCTTTTATCTTCAAATCCTTTTCTGCCCATTAATCCGTAAGTAAAATGTTTGCTTAGCTCAACTCCAGGCTGATTAAAGGGATCAATATCCATAAGGTAGCCTGTAAAAACAGTAGCTACTTCAAAAAACATAATTAACTCACCTATTGTAAACGGAGTTAATTTGTCTATTTGAATTGTCATATTGGGGACGCTTCTTTGGGCAAGAGCTACTCTTGTTGCGTCCAATTCCGAATTGATTAATGTGTCAAGGGACGCACCTGTTAGATATTCGTAAGATTTGTCCACTTCCTGATTTGGGATTTCCATATCCGTATCGAACTGTAAAATTTTTAAAAATGTAATAAGCTTGTCTTTGGGCCCCTCCATATAGAGCTGGGATTGAGAATGTTGGTCAGTTGCCCCCAGAGCTTTCACAGGTGTGGAGCCTTTACCATTTTTACCGAGACTTTCCGCCCATAGTTGCCTGAACCAGTCAGCCAATCCGTAAAGTTTTGAGGAATAAGGCATTAAAACCGATATATTTTTCCCTTTTTCCGCAAAAAGATAATTAATTGCTCCGAAAAGATACGCTCTGTTTTTAAAAATATCTTTCTCTTCAAGTTGATGAGTAATAAAAAGAGCTCCTTCAAGAAGCAGATCTATATCTATTCCAGTAATTGCAAGAGGAAATAAACCTACCGGAGATAGAACGGAAAACCTCCCCCCAACATTGGGAGGAACTGAGAAAGACAATATACCTTCTTTGGAAGCAAGTTCTCTTAAAGGACCTTTTTCAGGATCCGTGATTATTGCACATCTTTTTCTGTATCCTATTTCTCCAAAATTTTTCAATAATATTTTTCTAATTATAAGAAATTGTGCTATTGTTTCAGAGGTGCTTCCAGATTTACTTACTATGATAAAAAAAGTTTCCGAAAGATTAATGTTGTTTAAAAGTTCGTTAAACATATCAGGGTCAATGTTATCCGCGATGAAAAGGTTTTTTTGGAATACATTGCCAAGAGCCTGAAATACCGCACTTGTCCCGAGTGCGGAACCTCCTATCCCAAGAATCACAAAATAGTTGAAAATGGATTTTATTTCTTTGGCTTTTTCTTTTATAAAAGAAGTATCCGAATAAGGAAGCTCAAGAAACCCTATTTTACCTGAGTTTTTTTCTTGTTGTAACCTATTGTGTGCTGTTTCTGCTTGGGGAGATAGCTTTTCTATGTCTGATACAGATATGCCGTGTTCTCCTATTATTTGGGAAAGCACATAATTGTAATCCAACTTTAATTGCATAAAAACCTCTGTAAGTAAAACACAATTTATTTAAAATAATACATATCGGGAATAAAATCAATTAAAATTATTAATCTGTTTCACCAGCTTCGCAAAGTTTGGCAAGGATAAAATCGTTTATTGCATTTTCAAGAGCCAAAGGTCCGAGAGTGCAGCAGTGAACTTTTTCATCAGGCAATCCTCCCAGCTCTTGAAGCACATGCGAAGATGTTATTTCTACTGCTTTTCTAAAACTTTTTCCCTTTATCATTTTTAAAAAAGCACTTGTAGCGGCAATTGCCACATGACAGCCGAAAACTTCCGCTTTTGCATCTGCAATTATATCATTATCGTCAATTTGCAGATACAGTTTAATGTAATCAGTGCAGCCAGGATCTCCTCCTATGCCCACAGCAGAGGGCGCTTCCAGTTTACCTATATTTTCGGCTTTAATGAAGTAATCCATTAACTTTTTTTCGTCCATTTTAGAAGCATCCCAATTGACATTTTGTTATTTTGATTTTTAATTCATTGATCTTATCTCCCACTTCTTTTTTGGTAAGTGAAAATTTTTCGGCAATTTCCCACGCTTGTGCACATGTGATTTTCCCGTTGTTTTTGTCTGAAATTTCTTTTAACGCTTTCATTACTTTCTCTTCCATTTTTCCTCCTCCTTTTATTTTATATTTATTCCTTTTGTTACCACATAACCGCCGTCTCCGAAGCCTACCTTCACAGGCTCCATATCTTTTATAAGTTCTGGTATTTTGAAAAGAGTTTGGTATACTTCGGTTATTAGTATATTATTATTTTTGCAAATGTCAACCAGCTCCAAAGTGGATAAAAACTTGCACTTGCTGTAAAACTTGGAATTAAGCTGCTGCATGTAGTATTCTCCGAGAAAAGAATCTTTATCTATAATTCCGCAGACAATGTATCCCCCTTTTTTTACTATTCTGTTGATTTCAGAGAAAACTTTATTTACATTTTTCACAAAAGAGAGAGTAAACAACACAACTGCAAAATCAAAAACATTATCTTTAAAAGGAGCATTTTCGCCAAAAGCTTTAACACAGTTTACCCCTCTCTTTTTGGCAATGCCAAGCATTTGTGCAGAAGGGTCAATTCCAAATCTAATATTCAGCTTTGATGCAAACCTGCCTGTGCCTACACCTATTTCAATACCTTCACCTGTTTCCGGAACAGCTTTCTTAACGCATTCCAATTCGGAAGCATAAATATTTTTGTTTATTTCAAACCAGTTATCGTATTCTTTGTAATATCTGTCAAATACATCCATAAAAAAACAGCCTCCTTATTTTTCTTTAGGATTGAGCATATCCTGTAACCCTTCTCCCACAAAATTGAAAGCTATAATAGTTATGAATATTGCGGCACCGGGAAAAAATGAAAGCCACCAAGCTATGTCTATATTATCTTTGCCCGCCATTAACATGTTACCCCAACTTGAAACAGGGGGCTGAACTCCGAGACCTATAAAAGACAGAGCTGATTCCGTTAAAATTGCTCCTCCTATTCCAAGGGTGGCATATACAAGAATAACAGGTAAAACATTTGGCAGAATATGAATGAAAAGTATTCTAACGGGAGATGCTCCTGACACTTTTGCGGATAAAACAAATTCTCTTGTTTTAAGAGAAAGAATTTCAGCTCTAACCATTCTGCATATTCCCATCCAGCTTGTGGCTCCTATTATAAGCATGATATTTACAATTGAAGGTTCAAGATAGGCTATTACGGCAAGAATCAGAAAAAAAGCGGGAAAACAGAGCATAATATCAACAAGTCTCATTATTAACATATCTGTTATTCCACCGAAAAAACCCGCAACAGAGCCGAGAATCGTCCCTATTAAAGCAGAGATGCCCACTGCAACAAAACCTACCTTTATTGAAATTCTCGAAGCATACACAAGTCTTGAGAATACGTCTCTTCCCAAATCGTCGGTGCCTAAAATATTAACTTTGTCCGGCGGAGATAAGATTTTGTCAACATTTATGGCAGTAGGATCAACAGGTGCTATTAAAGGCGCAAAAACAGCACATGAAATTATCAATATTATTATTGTAAGTCCTGTGTAGAACAAAAGTCTTTTTTTCAAATCTGAACCTCTTAACAACAAAACTGCTTAATCTGTCCTCACTCTCGGGTCAGCTATTGCATAACCTATGTCGGCAAGAAGATTTCCTATTAAAGTAAGCACAGCTCCTATAGTGAGAATGCCCATTATAACGGGGTAATCTCTTGACATTACACTTTGATAGAAAAGCATTCCCATACCTGGTATCCCGAAAATGGATTCAAAAATAACGCTTCCTCCTATTAAGCCGGGAACAGATAAACCGAGAATCGTTATAACAGGCAGTAATGCGTTTCTTAATGCGTGTTTCAAATATATTTTGGAGTTGGAAATTCCTCGTGCTTTTGCCGCAAGAATATAGTCGGCTTTAAGAACTTCCACCATGTTACCCCTTACATATCTGGATATTCCCGCTAAACCTCCAATGGTTGAAACAAGGAGAGGCAAAACAAGATGTCTCGCATAATCGTAAATTTGTCCCCAAAAACTCATGCTTTCGTGATTAAGAGCTTTAATGCCTGAGATGGGAAGCCAACCGAGTTTTATGCAGAAAAACATCATTAACAGCAGCGCAATCCAAAAGGACGGAAGGGCAAAACCTATAAAAACCAAAAAAGATATTGATTTGTCAATAACACGATTATAATATATTGCGGATAATATACCGAGAGGTATGCCTAAGATAAAAATTATCAAAAGAGAAAGCAGATTTATAACAATTGTTATGCCTATCCTCTCTTTTATCTTGTCAATGACTTTTGAATGGTCAGGTGCGAAAGAATATCCGAAATCAAGGGTTGCGATATTTTTAAGCCAATTAACGTATTGTATATACAACGGTTTGTCAAGTCCGTATAGCTTGATTAATCTTTCTTTAGCTTCTTTGGTCATTTTGGGGTTCATGGAATTTTGCAGTTCAACGGGGTTACCAGGAGCAAGATGAATAACGGCAAATGAGATAATTGTTATGCCTATGAGTAACGGAACCATTCCCGCCATTCTTTTAAGAAGATACGCCAACATACCCCGTCTTTATATCTATTTTAACGAAATTTCAAGTTTTAATAAGAAAAATAGTCATCCTGTCGTTTAATAAAAAAAATATTTAAATTATTTTTAAATAATGATAAAAGAATGTATGAATTATTCCAATTTATGGGCACCTTGGAGAATTGACTATATTTTAAGCGAGAAAGATGAGGGTTGTATCTTTTGCAAAAAACCTTCTGAAAACAGTGATGAAAAGAACCTGATTCTTTATCGAAGCGAGCATTCTTTCCTTATTTTTAACAGATACCCATACAACAGCGGACATTTAATGGCGGTTCCTTACAGGCATATAAGCAATTTTGAAGATTTGACAGAGCAGGAAACTTTGGATTTGAATTTTCTAATTAAGCTGTCTGTAAAATTGTTAAAAGAAAACATGAGCCCTCACGGTTTCAATATAGGGTTAAATCTCGGGAAAGCGGGAGGTGCGGGAATAGACGAGCATTTACACTATCATATAGTTCCGAGATGGATAGGTGATACCAATTTTATGCCTGTTTTTGCAGATACGAGAGTTGTGCCCCAATTACTTGCCGAGACTTATAAAAACCTGAAAATCTTAATTGACAAATTTCTTTAGATTTGCAAAATTTTTTTTAGGCAATGCCAGCCGTATATTTTTCCGTATTTTATTCACAAATTGTAATACTGATTACATATTTTTCAATTAAAATATTGTAAGTCCACAAAAGAGAGACAATGTAATTTCACGTTCAACATTTTAAACGTAAAATCATGTGAAAAAATTTCCGGAGGGGTGTCATTAACATATACACTTTTATTTTCATTCTTGTTTTTGCCGCTTTTGTAGCTTTTATTATTTTAAAATTTTTAAAGAAAAGAAATAAAGACTCGTTTACTCTTCAATATTTCAAGGGCATCAACTATCTCCTAAACCGCAAAGAAGACGAGGCGTTAAAAGAGTTTAGCAATGCAATAAAAATTAACAATAAAAATGCCGAAGTTTATATTTTGCTCGGAAATATTTACAGAAACAGAGGTGATTTTGAAAAAGCCGTAAACATACACGAATCAGTTATTGAAAATAGCGATATTGACGATGAATTGAAAAAAATAGCCCTAATTAACCTCGCTCTTGATTTTAAAACAGGCGGCTTTTTGAAAAGAGCAATTGACACTCTTGACAATTTATTAAACACAGACAAAAAGCATGTGCAAGCTTTAAAAGAAAAATGCAATATATTGATTCTTTTGCAAGATTGGAGCAATGCTGCAGCTACCTATAAAAAGCTTGACAAATTAACGAAAAATTACAGAAAAGAAAATTTCTCTTCGATTTATATAGAAATTGCTAAAAAAAATCTTAAAAAGTCTCAATTTTTTAAAACCAAGTTGAATTTTAAAAAATCTCTTGATATATACAAATATAATTCTTATGCTTATGCAGCTTACGGAGATTATTATATGGCGAAAAACAAGTTGGAAAAAGCCCTTGCATGTTATGAAACAGCTTTAAAATATAACCCTCTTTCCATTATACTGCTCAGATGCAAGCTAAATCGTATGGGCAAAGATTACATAAACGATCTTGATGACAATTTGCCTGTAAATATATGCCTTAAAGTGAGAGAGTTTATAAAAAAAAAGGAGTATGAAAAAGGTATTGAATATTTAAAGAATAAAATAATTCAATTCCCGGAAGAAACCGTTTTGCAAACGCTTTTTTTCGTGCTTAATGCTTGTTTGTCAGGGGATATTTCAGCATTAAAAAAATTAAGAAAATTTATAAAATTAAAATTTATTTGCACCTCTTGCAATATTGTGTTAAGTCAATATAAATGGTTTTGCCCCATTTGCAAAAATTGGTTAACTTTGGAGCATTTAAAATAAGGTTTTAAAATGATAAGCAAAAAGCATATTTTTGGGGTTAGGAAAAATTCTATTGTGCCTTTTGAAAATGTAATGCCAGTTGAAAAAGGCACCGTTATTGTTGCGGGAGAAACTAATACTATTAAAACTATTGCAGGGGAAGGCGTTGTTGTTGACTATGATCAATCTGCTGTTATAGCTGATAGAGACGGTTTTGTAAGGATAACACAGGGAAAAGTCTATGTGGACAAATTGTCTATTATTCCAAAAGATATTGACAGCAATGCAGATATTAAAAATTTTTCAGGCTCCCTATGGATACAAGGTGACATATTAAGCGGGGCAGAGCTGTTTGTTGAAGGTAATCTGCAAATTGACGGTGTAGTTGAAAACTGCACAATTCATTGTCTTGGAGATGCCATAGTCAACGGAAATTTTTACGGACAATACAATGGCAAAATAAAAGTAAAAGGGAATGTTTTTGTAAGAGAAGCTACTTCAGGAGAAATAACTGCTAAAAATATTTTTATAGGCGAGTTTTCAAGATTTTCCAAATTAGTTGCGAGAGATTCTATTTATATTAACGGAAAAGGAGAAATTATAGGCGGAACCAGTTTTGCTAAAAATAAAATAAAAGCAAAAGTGCTTGGTGGCAAAAACTTTGTAAATACAGAGATTTTTCTCGGCTATGATTTTGAGCTAAAATTTTATCTGGACAATATGAAAAAAAGTCTTGAGCAGACTAACATGAAAATACTTAAAAATATAGATTTGTTAGACAAATTTTTATCATCTAAAAAAGATTTTATAGAAGATGACTATATAAATTTTATTATGGGCAATATTAATAAGACAGATAATAAATTGTATCTATTTAAATCTCTTGAAAACATTAAACTATTAGAAGATAAAAAAAGTTTTGAAAGAGCTATTAAGCGTTTTCCTTTTAAAAATTTTACAAGTTTGAATGCAGAATTAAAAACAGACAAGATTTTTCCCGGAGTAACAATTTGCATTCTTGATAAAAAATATGAAATAGGAGAGCTTATTGAAAAAAAGGTTGTTTTAAGGAGAGATGGGATATAGCATGTCAATGCAAAAAAGAAGTTTTTTCAGATTAAAATTAGGCTTAAGAGTTTTTATTAAGTTTATAAATTTTGACAGTAGAGAGAACAGATTTTTTCTTGATAAAACTTGGACAATTGTAAAGACCAAAGATATTAGCGCTAGCGGTGTATTTGTTTTTTCATCACCTTTGAAAAAAAATGCTAAAGAAAACGATAAAATTCTTTTGAAATTTAAGATTCCCAAGTTCGAAGAAATCATTTATTTGATAGGCAGTGTTGTCAGGGTTGAGGAAAAAGGTTTTGCCCTGCATTATATACTTATTGACGATGCGTCCAAAGACAGGTTAATTAATGCTTTTTTAAGAATAGGCTATGAAAAAGATATTGCAAAGGATAGCTGAAAATTCTTTGAGCTTGTCAGATGAAGCGATTGAGGGTTCAGAATTTCTAAAATCTTTTCTTAAAAAATCATGCAATAATCCGGAAATTTTTTCATATTATATTGCGTCTGAAATACAGAAAAGAAATTGGCTCGAATACAAAAAAACAGCAAAATATTTATCAACCGACATTCAATACTTAAAAGGAGTTGGCCCTAAAAGGGCTCTCCTTTTAAAATCAAGAGGAATCAGCAAAATTGAAGATATTTTAAACGTTCTTCCCAACAGCTACAGGGATTTAAGCGAGATAACCAGCGTAAAGGATGCTGCAGCAGGTTATACCGCTCTCTTTAAAGTAAAATTTAAATTTTTCAGAGAAGTCTATTATAACAGGAGAAAGGTGCTCGAAGCGGTATATTACGATCCAACTGGAACTATTGTTTTAAAGTGGTTTAATTTTAAACTGGCTTATTTGAAAAAATATTTCAATGAAGAGAAAGAGTTTATTGTTTACGGGAAAGTGGTTTTTTTTTCAGGCTCAAAAGAAATTGTTCATCCTGTTATCGAGGAGTGTTCAAAATTTCATCCGAGGATTATGCCTGTGTATCCCGCTATCGGAAGCATGACGGGCAAAGTAACCGAATCGCTGACAGAAGCTGTTTTACAAAAGATATTGCATGAAAATTACGAATACATTCCCGCAAACATACTTATTTGCCGAGGATTGGAAGAGTTTGCAAAGTGTTATGGCAATCTTCATTTTCCAAGCAAAAAATCTTTTTCAAACAGGGAAAAATATTTAAAACGTTTGATATACGAGGAATTTTTTTTTACAATGCTTGCTGTTTCAAAAGAGAAAGCCAAAAAAAAGATTATGAAAACCGAGCCTGTAAAATACAAAGGAACTATTATTGCCCCTTTTCTTGAAAATCTGCCCTTTGAACTCACAGAAAGCCAAAAAAAGGTTTTGCGGGAAATTTTTAAAGATTTTAAAGATGGAAAAATTTTAAACAGGCTTTTGCAGGGAGATGTGGGTTCCGGTAAAACTCTCGTGGCTTTGATTTGCGCTCTTTTGGTAATTGAAAATAAAGGACAAGCAGCTTTAATGGCGCCCACTGAAATTTTAGCGGAGCAGCATTATAAAAATTTTCAAAAATACGATATTCCGATAAAAATGGCATTGCTTACAGGAAGCACAGGCAAAAAAACAAGGGAAAACACTTACAAGCAGCTTGCAGAGGGAGAAATTGATTTAATTGTGGGGACTCATGCTTTAATTGTTGAAAACGTTATTTTTAAAAACCTCAAATTAAACATTATTGACGAGCAGCATAAATTCGGAGTAAGACAGAGACTTTTTTTAAAAGAAAAAGGTTCTGCGGTTCATACTCTTATTATGACAGCCACACCTATACCGAGAACGTTAACCCTTACTCTATACGGCGACCTTGATGTTTCCGTAATAGACAAACTGCCTCCTGGGCGTAAACCTGTGAAAACCTATTGGTTCAGAGAAAACATGCGTGAACATTTTGTTAAAAAAATTAAAATCGAGCTTGCCAAAGGCAGGCAGGCTTTTTTTGTGTATCCTTTAATAGAAGAATCCGATAAAATCAGCTTAAAAAGCGTGACAGAAATGGAGCAACGTTTAAAAGACGAATTTTCTCCCGATTTTTCGGTTCAGGTTTTGCACGGAAAATGAAGCCTGCTGAAAAGGAAGAGATAATGAAAATGTTTGCAAATGGAGAAGCTGATATTCTCGTATCAACTACGGTAATTGAGGTGGGAATTGATGTGCCTAATGCAACGGTTATTGTAATTGAAAATGCCGAAAGATTCGGATTGTCGCAGCTTCATCAGTTAAGAGGCAGAGTCGGAAGAGGAAAAGAGCAGGCTTTGTGTTTTCTCGTTTCGGGAAATAAAATATCTCAAGAAGCAAGTAAACGGCTGAAAGTAATGGTTTCCACAACAGATGGTTTTAAAATTTCCGAAGCGGATTTCAAAATAAGGGGAAGCGGTGAAATTGCAGGGACAAAACAATCGGGATTGTCGGAGTTTAAATTTGCCGATTTGATAAGAGATTTTCAAATTCTTTTGCTTGCAAAAGAAGATGCTGAAAAACTTGTGGAATTTGACCCCGAGCTTGAAAAATTTCCGGCATTAAAAGACAAATTCGAAAAATTTATGGGAGAACGAAAAAATTTGGTTTCAACGGGATAAAGTCCAATGAAAGCTATTGCTGCTATTCTTAAAGATTTCGACCTTTTTTTAACAGTTGAAAAAGGTTTGTCCGAAAAAACCTGTCAAGATTATACAGGAGACATAAAACAGTTTTCAGAGCATGTTAAAGGAAATTTTAACGAGCTTTCCGAGCCTGTTATAGTCTCTTTTATCCTTTTTTTGCAGGAGCACGGATATACCATTTCGTCAATTCTAAGGAAAATGTCTTCTTTGAAATTATTTGTTAAATTTCTTGAAAAAAAAGGTCTGTTAAATAAAAATATTGATTTGGATTTTGATATACCCAAAAAACTTAAGACATTACCTGATCAGCTTTCTGTTGCAGAAGTGATTAAAATGCTTAATGTGATAAATATTGAAAAGCCTCTTGAATTCAGAAACAGGACAATGCTTGAACTGTTGTATGCAACAGGGATGAGAGCCTCGGAGATTGTAGGTTTAACTTTGAACGATTTTGACGAACACACGGGAACCGTTAAAATTTTGGGAAAAAGAAACAAGGAAAGGCTTGTGCCTCTTTACTACGACGCTCTAAATTTGCTGATAAAATACATTAAAGAAATCAGGCCGTTGTTTAACAAAAAAAGGAGTAATTATGTTTTTATAAGCAGAAACGGATTAAAGCTTTCAAGACAATTTTTATGGAAAATTATTAAAAATTATGCTATTGAAGCTGGGCTTGAAAAAAACATTTATCCTCATTTAATCAGGCATTCGTTTGCCACTCATTTGCTTGAGGGTGGTGCCGATTTGAGAAGCGTGCAAAGCTTGCTCGGGCATAGCGACATTTCAACCACCCAAATTTATACGCATGTTAATGTGGCAAGGCTTAGAAACGAATACAACAAAAGACATCCGAGGGTAAATGTATTAAAAAACAACACGTCGGCTAAAGATTAAAATAGTGCCAACAAATGGTTAAAATTATATAAAAGGGTGAATATGGGCTATTTTGCAATAGAGATTCCAGAAATAGACATTGAAAATATTTCGGACTTTTTAAGAGGAAAAGATTTTCCATTTTTTTTGGATAGCGGAGGATATTTCAAAAGAATAGGCAGATATTCGTATTGGGGATTTGAGCCTGTTTTAAGATTTTCTTTTAAAAACAATGAAGTTCGTTTTTTTGAAAAAGATTCCGAATCAGTGCTCTCAAATAAGGAGCCGTTCTCTTTTTTGAAAGAAATCACCGATAAATACAAAGTCCCTTCGTGTGGCAAGATATTCCCTTTTCAAGGCGGTTTTACGGGATATTTAAGCTATGAACTTGGCAGTTATGTTGAAAAAATTCCTCTTACAAGAAAAGACGATTATAATTTGCCTGATTATTTTTTATGCCTTTACGATGTTATTTTTGTGCATGATATTTTAAAAAACAGGTTCTATGTTGCAGGATACAATCTTAACGACAAAAGTTTTGAAAAAGCCGAAAGATTTGTTAAAACAGCCGAAAGTTATAAAAGTTCCGGTCAGTTTTACGCTGAAGTGGGTTCTGAGCTGCAAAGCAATTTTACCAAAAAAAATTATCTTGAAGCGATAAGCAGAGCCAAAGAATATATTTTTGCAGGAGATATTTATCAGGTTAACATATCTCAGAGATTTAAGGTTGATTTTCAAGGTGATACCTACTCGTTTTACAAGCACTTTTCAAAACTTAGCCCTGCTCCGTTCGGAGCTTTTCTCGATTATCACGATTTTCAGATTCTTTCCAATTCTCCGGAACGGTATCTTTTTATTAATAACGGTCATATAGAAACAAGGCCAATTAAAGGCACGCGAAAAAGGGGAAGAAACGGAGAAGAAGACAAAAAATATATTGAAGAATTGAAAAACAGCGAAAAAGACAGGGCTGAGCACCTTATGATTGTTGACCTTGAGCGTAACGACCTTGGCAGAGTGGCTGTTTTTAACAGCGTAAAGGTTAGCGAATTTGAAATAATTGAAAGTTATGCAAATGTGCACCACATGGTGTCAACTGTGGAAGCATTGGTGGACAAAAAGTTCGGCATTGTTGACTGTATTAAAAATTCATATCCTGGAGGCTCCATTACAGGTGCACCCAAAATTCGTTCAATGGAGATAATTGACGAGTTGGAGCCCACTTTCAGGTCCGTTTACACTGGTTCGGTGGGATATATAGGCTTTGACCATACTGTGGATTTGAATATTGCAATAAGAACGGCAATTATTAAAGACGGAACCATTTCTTTTCAGGTTGGCGGAGGCATTGTTGCCGATTCAGAGCCAGAGGAAGAGTTTAACGAAACCATAGTTAAAGCGGAAAGTTTTACAAAATCCATATCAACGTTAAATAGTTGATTGTTTGCATGTGAAAGGGATTAATCATGGATAACCATATCTTTTTTAACAACAAGATAGTGCCGTTAAAAAAAGTGTTTATTTCCATAAATGACAGGGGATTTTTATACGGTGACGGATTTTTTGAAACATTCAGAACAATTAACGGAAAATTTCTCGATTTCAGATTTCATTTCAGCAGAATGGTAAAAGCTTCAAGGTTTTTTAAAATTGATTTTAAGCTCACAATGAATGATATTCTCAATATTTTGAAAGAGCTGAAAAGTTTGAACAATCTTAAAAATGTCGACTGTTATTCGAGAATTACGGTTACAAGGGGAGTTGACCCATACGGTCCCTCAATTAAACAGGAATATTCTCCCACAGTGGTTATTGAGGTAAAACGGCTGCCCCAATATGTTGCGGACAGAAGCGAAAAAGGTGTTAAAACGACAATTCTTGAAAATTTCAAGAAGGAAAGAAATGTTCTTTACAATTATAAAACCATTAATTATCTTCCTTCGATAATAGGTTTTTTAAACAGGAAAAATTTTGACGATGTTATATTCCTCGACAAATTTAACTGTCTCATAGAAGGGATCACTGCTAACCTGTTTTTTTACAAAGGCAAGACATTATACACAAGCAATGAAGACAGCTTGTTTTTAAAAGGAGTTACAAGAGAGGTTATTTTAAAAGGGATTAAAAAATTTCCGGAATACAAATTTAACATTAGATACAGAAATTTCAAGTTTCAAGAGCTGGATAAAATAGACGGCGCATTTTTAACCAATTCCCTTTCAGGCATTTATCCTGTTTTGTCCATTGAGGATAAGCAGCTAAGACACAGAAAAGAGATTATTGCCAAATTGAAAGAGATTTACATGAGATTTTTGGAGACTGCATGAAAGTTATAGGCATTAACGGAAGTCCGAGAAAAGGGAACTCTTTTATACTTTTGAAGGAGTTTTTGCAAGGAGCGGAAGAAGCGGGATTTGAGACCTTAATAATTGATGCGTGCAAATTGAAAATAAGCTTCTGCATGGAGTGCGGTTTCTGTTCCGAAAAAGGAGTGTGCCGCATTGAAGATGCAATGTCCGAGATTCGGGATAATCTAAGCGAATGTGCACATGTTGCCGTGGCTTCACCTGTGTTTTTTTTCGGGATTTCAGCTCAATTGAAAACCCTTATTGACAGATGCCAACCTTTTTGGGCTTTAAAATATCAGTTGGGACAAGATATAGGCAAAAATTTTGACTTTAAAAGAAAAGGATTTTTTTTTTCAACAGGAGGATTTAACAAAAGTATTGCTTTCAGAGGCGGAGAGCTTACAGTTAAAAGTTTTTTCGATGCATTGTCAATTGAATACAGCGATAACGTTTGTATCGGTTCAATGGAAAACAAGGGAGATATTTTGAAGGAGCAGGATGCTATGAAAAAAGCTTATCTTTTGGGGAAAATTTTAAAATGAAACCTACTTTTAAAAAAAGTTTTATATTTATATTTTTAATATTCTCTTTCTCTTTGTTGCAATTCGCTTCTTGCAAAAAAAAGGCAGAACAGGGAGAGATTAAATATTTCAAGGTTAAATATTCCGATTTACAAGATATGATAAAAGTAACAGGAGTAATCAAACCGCAAGTAGGGGCTGAAATCAAAGTAGGTTCGAGAATTTCCGGGACTTTGCAAAAATTGCTTGTAAAAGTCGGAGATTATGTTGAAAAAGGAAAAGTTATCGCCGTTATTGAGCATAACGACCTTAAACTTAAAATCAAAGAGTTGCAATATAATTTGCAGTCTTATAAAACAGAGCTTAAATTTATAAATGAAGAATATCCTGAAAAAATCAAAGGTAAAATGCTTTCAATGAAAAGCCTGCAAATAAAAAGAGATTATCTTCGTAACGAGCTGAAAAGAAACGAAAAACTCTATCAAAGCAAGATGATTTCCAAACAGTCTCTTGAAAATTTTAAAAAGGAATACGAGTCTTTGCAAAAAAGCATTGATGCTGAAAAAACTTCTCTTAATGTTTTAAAAAAAGAATTTGACTATAAAAGAAAAAGTTTGCAATTAAAAATCAATCAGGTTTTGCAGCAGATTAAAATCGCTGAAATAGATTTGGGATACGCTTTTATAAAAGCTCCTATTTCCGGAGTGATTTCATCTGTGTCCACTCAGGAAGGGGAAACCGTTGCAGCAAGTTTCAGCTCTCCGGTGTTTGTGAATATTATTGATTTGAATCGCCTTGAAGCAGTTGCATATATTGACGAAACAGACATAGGCAAAATCAAATGCGGGCAGAAAGTAACCTTTTACGTTGAAGCCTACCCCGAAAGACAATACAAAGGTTTTGTGAAAAAGATTTATCCAAAAGCTGATGTTGCGAATAATGTTGTAACGTATAAAATAGAAGTTGATATTTCCGACAAATCTGAAAAAATTTATAAGGATATTAAGCCTGAAATGACAGCGTATCTTGATATTATCATTAAAGAAAAAAAGCATGTGCTTACCGCTCCTTTACAGTGTTTCAAACTGATAGGCACGGAAAATTTCGCTTTTTTAAAGGGACAAGACGGAAAAATAAGGAAAAAGAAAGTAAAAATAGGAATAGTGAATAACGGTATTGCCGAAATTGTCAAAGGTTTAAATGCAGGAGATGAAATTGTCATAAAAGGATTTAAATATGTACATAGCTTTTGAAGGTATTGAAGGAAGCGGAAAAAGCGTTCAGATTCGTAATGCTGAAAATTTTTTGAAAAATAGCAATATATCTTTTGTGAAAACAAGAGAACCTGGGTCCACTGAAATAGGCGTTGAAATCCGTAAAATTTTATTGAACGGCTCTTTTTCTCACATGAGTTATTTAACGGAAAATTTTCTTTACCTTGCTGACAGGGCGGAGCATTTTGACAAAATTATAAAAAAAAACATTGATAAAGTTGAAGTGATTTTGTCAGACAGGAGCTTTTATTCTCATATGGTATATCAAGGCTACGGAAGAGGAATTGAGCTGGCTCTTTTGGAATCTCTTAACAAGGTGGTTACAGGAGATATTTTGCCTGATTATGTTTTTCTTTTTGACTGCTCCGTGGAAACAGGGCTTTTACGCGCTTTAGAAAGAGAAGAAAGCAAAACTGTTGATGAAGCGAGATTTGAAAAAGAAGTAAGAGCTTTTCACGAAAGAATCAGAGAAGGTTATTTGAGGTTTGCCGAATCTTTGAAAAACTGGATAATTATTGACACTGAAAAAGGGCTCAAAGAAGTTGAAAATGAGACAATTTTTCATTTAAAAAAAATTTTAAAAAAATGAAATCAAGAATAGATTATCTTTTTAAAAAAAATAAACTTCCGCAGGCAATGATGCTTGTGGGCAAAAAGCAGTGGCACACTTTGAAGCACGGTTTTTACATTGTTTCCAAATTGCTCGGAGAAAAAATAGAGCAAAACTCTTTTCATCCCGACTTTAAATATATTTGCGTTGAGGAGAAAAAGAAAAACATTTCCATTGAGCAAATCAGAGAAGCAAAGGGATTCTGCTCTCTTTCTCCGCAAATGGGTGATAACAAGGTTGTTATGATTAATGATGCGGAGCTAATGACTGTTGCTGCTGCAAATTCTCTTTTGAAAATACTTGAGGAGCCGCATGACAACAGGTATTTCATTCTCATTACGGAAAACAAAGACCAGCTTCTTCCGACAATTTTGTCAAGATGTGTGATTTTCAGGGTAAAGCCTCTTTTGGAGCAGAGCAGTTCAATGTTTCTGCGCAATGACGATTTTGCCAACAAACTGTTGAATATTTTCGGAAGTATTGATAAGAAAAGTTTTTCAATTACGGAGCTTGTTGAAACATTTAATCAAGGCTGCAAAGATTACTCAGGTTTTGAAAATTTTTTAAAAGCATTAATATCTTTAAACAGCTACATACTTGAAGAAGAGGAAGATTACGATATTTCAAGAATCAATATTATAGAGTCTCTGATGAATGTTCTTCCCGTATTAAGGCTTAATATTAGTGAGAAGTTTTTAATTACAATGGTTGCAATGTTTTTTTCGGAAAAAAGATTTACAAAAGGAGTGTTGAATTTTGAATAAAAAAATATGTTATCTGATTTTTTTAAGAGCGGGATTGCCCAAACCTTTTTTATACGAACTGGAAGAGGAGATTCTTGAAAGGGATTTGGTGGTTGCCGAAGGAGATAGAGGCGTGAATCTCGCAAGGGTGATAAAGATTGAGCCTGTTGAAAGTTTTAACGAAGAGGCTTTGAAAAAGCTTAAACCTGTTATGAGAAAAGCCACGGCAAAGGATGTGGAGCAATACGGCAGAAACAGAAGAGATGCGAAAGAAGCGGCAAAAATATGTCTTGAAAAGGTTCAAAATCATAATCTTGATATGAAACTGGTAATGGCTGAATACATGCTCGACAGAAAAAAACTTGTCTTTTACTTTACCTCAGACGGAAGGGTTGATTTCAGAGAGTTGGTTAAAGACCTTGCAAAAGAGTTTAAAGTGAGAATAGAAATGAGACAGATAGGTGTAAGGGACGAAAGTAAGATGCTCGGATGTCTCGGTAATTGCGGCAGAGAAGCATGTTGCACAAAATTTTTGTATAATTTTCAGCCTATTTCAGTTAAAACAGCAAAAGACCAGAACCTTGTGCTGAATCCCGGTAAAATTTCCGGTGTTTGCGGAAGGTTAATGTGTTGTCTTGCTTTTGAGCATGAACTGTATCTTAAAAAGCTTGAGCAGGCAACTATTGACCTTTCGGAATTCGAAGAAAAGATTAGCGAAGACGAACTGAAAAAATTAGAAGGATAAATGGAAAGAATAGACTCCATTATAAAGCGTGTATTAAAAAATTCAGGGAAAGAATTTCTTTTTTACGAAGGAATTGTAAAAAACAGGTGGAAAGATATTGTGGGAGATTTTATTGCCGTAAATTCCGCACCTGACAGAATTTCCAACAATGTTCTCTACATTAGATGTTTTAATTCTGCTTTAAAACAGGAGCTGTTCTTTTTAAAAAAGAAAATTATTAAAAACGTAAACAGTGCCCTTTCAAACGAATTGATAGAAGATATAAAATTATTTTATAATAATCGGTAGGAATATGGCTGGTCAGGATATTACAGGCGCTATTCTTTGCGGCGGGAAATCCACAAGAATGGGGCGTGAAAAATCTTCGAGAATTTTGTTGGGAAAGCCGATTTTCGAGCATGTTCTCGAAACCATGAAGCTTGTTTTTGACAAGGTTGTTGTCAGCTCGGACAGAGTTGATGTTTTTTCAAAATATAACATTTCCGTTATTTGCGATATTGTAAAAAACAAAGATGCCCTTGGCGGTATATATTCGGTTTTAAAAAAAACCGATACGGAGCGTGTTTTTTTCATAGCGTGCGATATGCCTTTTGCAGAAGTTCAAGCAATTAAACTGCTCCTTAATCATGCTGAAGATTTTGACATTGTAATTCCGAGAATCAAAGGAAAATTTCAGCCTCTTTTTGCTGTTTACTCAAAAAACCTGCTTCCTCTCATTGAAAAAAATATTTTTGAGGGCAAGCTGAAAATATTTGATGTAATTGAAAAGTCAAAAGTAAAAATTTTAACAGAAAAAGATTTAAAAAAATGCTGCAATGTAAATAAAAATTTTTTCAATATAAACACTGAAGAAGATTTTTACAGAGCATTAAACGGCAAATTCAAAGATGCCGCAATAGTGGCTTTTGTTGCAAAACATTCCTGTTCCGGGAAAACAACTCTTGTTACCGGAGTAATCAAACATTTGAAAAAAGAAGGGTATAAAGTTGGTGTTATAAAGCATACTTTTCATCCTGTTGAAATAGACAGCTCAGGAAAAGACAGTTACAGGTTTTATCACTCCGGAGCCGACGCCGTTGTGCTTAACTCGTCGGAGCAGTTGGTTGTGAGAAAGAGGACAGATTCCACAGTGCCTTTAAAATACTTAAGAGATAACTATTTGAAGGAATTAGACATTGTGCTTGTGGAAGGACACAAAACAGGGAATATCCCGAAAATAGAACTAATTAGAGACGGGCAGAAAGAGTTTCTCTACCGAGAAGACAGCAATGTTGTTGCTGTTGTATCCAATTATCCTGTTAATTCTTCATTGCCTATTTTCAAGCACAATGAAGCGGAAAAAATTTCAGAGTTTATTAAAGAGAGTTTTTTGTAATGTTGAAAATAGGGAAAATCAAATATCTTAATGTTTATCCTTTTTACGCCGGATTAAATGACAGTTGCAATGATAAAATATTTATCGAGGGAGAGCCTTCCTATTTAAACAGGCTTTTGTATAACGGAGAAATAGATATTTCACCTTCATCCTCGTTTGAATATTTTGTAAATTCCGAAAAATATTTTATAGTTAAAAATCTTTCAATAAGTTCTTTATCAGAGGTTTTATCAGTAAACCTTTTACTGACAAATAAAATCGAAGATTTGGATAATGTCGAAATTTATCTTTCTCCTGCTTCAGCCACTTCCAACATGCTTGTTAAGGTTATTTTCAAAGAATTTTTTAAAAATAGAGACATTAATTTCAAAATGCTTAGGCAAAATCAACTCGTTGAAAAAAATCATCTCTTAATAGGCGATGCTGCGTTGGAAGTTTATTTTTCCAAACCTGAAGGTTTTTACATTTATGACGTTGCAAAAATGTGGTTCGAATTTACAAAACTGCCTTTTGTTTTTGCTCTTTGGATGATTAACAAACACAGAGCTGAGAAAGTGAGAGAAGAGATAAACGCTTTCATTGATTTATTGCTCCGAAAAAAGTGTTCTCTTGTTCTTCCGTCGAAATACAAACAATTTGGAAGTGCAGAGATAAAAAAATATTTTGAAGTTATTGATTATAATCTCACTGACAAGCATATTGATTCGCTGAACCTTTTCGGCAAACTACTTTACAAACACGGAATAATTTCCTCGTTGCCCCGATTTTACTGGTGGGAAAATAACTCTTAACGGAGATTTTTATCTTGGAAAAAATTTTTTACTTTGACAATGCAGCCACTTCTTTTCCCAAGCCAGAATCAGTGTATGAAAATATTGACGGTTTCATGCGGAACCAGTGCGCAAATCCGGGAAGAGCGGCACATAAGATGTCTCTTGAATCTTCAAGAGCTGTTTTCAGGTGCAGGGAATTAATCTGCAAACTTTTTAAAGCAAGCAGCTCTGAACAGATAATTTTTACGTCTAATGCAACAGAAGCTTTAAACCTTGCTATTATCGGTTTTTTAAAACAAGGTGCAACTGTTTTGACAAGCTCTGCGGAGCACAATTCAGTTATGCGTCCTTTGAATTTTCTCGCTGATGCAAAGAGAGTAAAAGTAGCGAGAATTAAGCATAACAGCAATGGAATTGTTGATTATAGAGATTTTAAAGAAAAACTGTCCTTAAAACCTTCTTTGGTGGTTGTTAACCATGCCTCAAATGTATTCGGAGCCATTACTGACCTTGAACCTTTTTTAGAATATAAAAAGAAATCAGGTTTCAGATTGTTGGTTGATGCTTCTCAAAGCGCAGGAGTCACGGATATTGACTTATCCTCTCATGAAATAGATTTTCTTGCCTTTACCGGTCATAAATCTCTTTATGGTGTTCAAGGCACAGGAGGATTGTATGTGAAAGAGCCTGATATTTTGACGCCAATTAAGTTCGGAGGCACGGGAAGTTTTTCGGAAAATGAGATTCAGCCTGAATTTTTACCTGATAAATTCGAAAGCGGGACACCTAATTGTGTGGGATTAACCGGATTGCAAAAAGGTGTTGAGTTTGTAATGGAAAAAGGTGTTAAAAATATTTTCATTCATAAAAAAAAGCTTGTTAAGTATTTTATTGACAAGTTAAACAGTGTTAACGGGATTAGGCTTTTTTACGGTGAGTCCCCTGAAAATAACGTTGGCGTTGTTTCCCTTATTGCCCGCAATGTTTCATCTTCTTCATTGGCAATGATTCTTGACAGAAAATACAACATTGCCGTTAGACCCGGGCTCCATTGTGCACCGTTTGCCCACAAGGTTATCAACACCTTTCCAACAGGCACTGTTAGGTTTTCATTTTCAATTTTTAACAATATTGACGAGCTTGACTATGCTGTAAAAGCGGTTAAAGAAATTATAAGCGAAAAATCTGAATAAAACGGAGGAAATTATGAAATTACAGGGAAATTTGGAATCTCTCGGAATAGGAAGTATGCCTTTTGCAAATATAGATTTCGGACTGGGACAGGTTTTTGAAAATTACAAAAAAATTCCTTACTGGCCGCAGCTTCCCAATTTAAACAATTTTGAGAACATGTATATACAGTATTGCGAAGGCTTGCCCGCATGTGAGATAAACATTGAAAAAGCATCTGTTTATATGGCGTTAAACAAGCTTTCAAACAGCGAAAGGGAAGAATTTTACAATAATGTTATCCAAGAAAATGTTGATGCTTTTGAAATTTCCGAAAAGTTTTCAATAGGAATTTATGCTTTAAAAAAAGCGCTGGCAAAAGGAGAAATTCAATACTACATTTTAAAAGGTCATGTTACTGGTCCTGTAAGCTTCGGCTTAACCGTTACCGACGAAAACAAAAAAAGTCTTATTTACAATGACGAAGCAAGAGATATGATCATTGAGCTTATTGCAATGAAAGCAGCTTGGCAAGAAAAATTTTTTGAGCAGGATATGATAATTTTTTTTGATGAACCTTACATGGTATCTTATGGTTCTGCTTTTTTCAATATGCCGGAAGATATTATTATTGATATGTTTAACAGATGTTTTGACAAAGTAAAAGGTTTTTCTGGAATCCATTGCTGCGGTAACACCGATTGGTCTCTTGTGCTTAAAACAAATGTCGATATAATTAATTTCGACGCTTTTTTGTATATGGACAATTTCCTTCTTTATGCAAAAGATATTAAAAAATTCATGGAGAACAACGGGTTTCTTGCATGGGGGCTTATCCCCACCAATGAGCGCATAACTTCTGTTTCTTTTTCGGAGCTTGAAAAAATTTTTAACAGAGCCATTAGCATCCTTACAAAAGAAGGTGTTGACAGAGAATTGATTTTTAGTAGGTCGTTTATTACTCCAAGCTGCGGAACAGGTTCGATGAACGATAGAGATGCATTGAAAGTTTTTGAAATTAATAAAAATTTTTCAAATTATCTAAAAGAAAAATACTGTTTGGAATAATTAAAAACCATTGTAGGAAAACTGTCTGAAATTTTAAGCTGTCCCCATTAATTTTTTATATCTGTCAATAACGAGCAAGCTCACAGCGGATTAACGGTCAACTGGACCCGCTTGATACTAATTGAGCCCTTAGTTTTTTATTTTTTGTGTTATGCTTTAAATTACATTTTTTAACTAATCTAAAAAAAAGATTTTTCAATGAATTTTTATAATTTTCAAATTTGAACGTTGAACTTCTAAGCTTGAACTTATTAGGACAGGCATTTAATTTTCTCAAAGATATTTTTCTTTTAAAACCAACCCCTACATCCTAATCCCAAAATCCTAACAAAGTAACAGTCTGATTCTATCTTTAAATTTATATAATGAAAAGGAGATTTATAGAAAAATTTTAAACTTTTTACTTGACTTTTTTCATAACAGCGCCTTGTTATGTCCTATCTCAATTGCCTATTTAATAAAATATCTTCTATATTTCTTCTTCCATCTATTAC
>CAZLFW010000174.1:0-3381 GCA_964559045.1 uncultured bacterium | reverse complement strand
TATTTAAAGTTTAAAAATAGATAAAAAATTAGGAGGCATATTATGAGAATAATGAGACAAATTATAGAGATTGATGAAGAAAAATGCACAGGATGCGGATTGTGTGTTCCTGCATGTGAAGAGGGCGCAATAGAGATTGTTAACGGTAAGGCAAAAGTTGTTGCAGAAAAATATTGTGACGGATTAGGCGCTTGTTTAGGACATTGTCCTGAGGGAGCAATAAATGTAGTTGAAAGAGAAGCTGAAGAGTTTGATCCCGAAGCTGTTGAAGAGTACCTGAAAAACAGAGAAACCGAGTGTAAAACTTGCGAAGAGTTTAATGAAGCAAAGACTCAGAGAGTTGTGAAATCTATGTTAGGGCAATGGCCGGTTCAAATTAAGCTTGTTCCGCCTCATGCTCCTTTTTTGGATAATGCGGATATTTTGGTTTTGGCGGATTGTGCTGCTGTGGCGTATCCGAATTTGCACACCGATTTTCTGAAAGATAAAGTTGTTATGATGGGATGTCCCAAGTTTGACGATAAAGAAGAATATTTGGAAAGATTTACCGAAATCTTTTCTAATAAAACAATAAAATCTGTAACTGTTTTGATGATGGAAGTTCCATGCTGCTCGGGGTTGAAAGGAATTTTGGAAACAGCTTTACAACAAGCGGGTAAAAATATTAGTGTTGAAATCAAAGTATTGGGAATTAACGGTGTATTAAAAAATTAATCAAATTTTTAACTTTATATTTTTTGTTAAAACATGGAAAGAAAGATATTATATTGGTTCAAGGTTGAAGAACAGTTTAATGACAAATAGTTCGAGGCGTTATGAATGCCTTTTAGTGGAAAATCATATTATTCGGGAGGATTTATGGAGCTATTTAAAATAGAAGCGTGTATGGGCAACAAAGGTTGCCCTAATTCCGCTAACAACACTTCTTTATTAATCGAAAAAATATTGGAAATTTCTCAGCAGGAAAATATCACCGATTTTATAGCGTCAAAAGTTAAAGGTCCCATAAGACAGCATAACTGTTTTAAAGTGGGAGTTGCCAATTGCCCCAATGCATGTTCTCAGGTGCAAATTACCGATTTTGCGGTTATAGGAAAAGTTAAAGTAGACATTGACAAGAGCAGTTGCATTAATTGCGGGAAATGTGTAAAGTTTTGTTTTGAAAATGCTCTGATTTTAAATAACGGAGAATTGGAATTTAACAAATATAGTTGCATAGGGTGCGGCATGTGCGTAAAAGCTTGTAAGGAGGAAAGTATTAAAATAACGGAAAAAGGTTTCAAAATTTCCGCAGGAGGCAAATTGGGAAGACATGCAATGCTTGCAATTGATATAAGCGATTTTGCCACTGAAACAGAAACTCTGGAGATTTTTAGAAAAATTTTAAAATTTTATAAAAAACATTCCTTTGCAGGGGAAAGACTTGGAGCAATTTTTCAGCGTTTAAATATAAAAAATAAAGAAGGCGTATTGCAACGTATTTGTAAAATTTGAATTTAGGTGTATAATACTCACGGTGATATATAATATTTGTAAAAACTTAAAATAATTAAAAATTTTATATAAATTGACTTTTTTTTATATCTGTATTATATCCCTGTAGGTTTATTAAATATTAGAATAAAGGGGGATAAAATGAAGAGGTTTAAGAACTATTTTTTGTTTTTTCTATTGATTTCATTTGTTTTTGCGGGAAATTTAATGGCAAAGCCTTCAAGCTGCGAAGATTGCCATAAAAAAATTTCTCCGGGTATTGTAAAAGATTTTAACAGGGGGAAAATGGCAAAGAAGCTTACCTGTAAATCGTGTCACGGCAGTAAGCATAAATCGGCGAAAGATGCGGATATGGCTAAGCTGCCCACAATTAACACTTGTAAAAGGTGCCATAAAAAGCAGACAAAACAGTATATGAGCGGAAAACATGCCCTCGGTTTATTGCCTGTTTCAGCGTTTCCTGGTTTTGCTCATAAACAGCCTCAGGCTTTTATAGCAGGTCAAAAAGGTTGTAACGGGTGCCATAATCTCGGAATTACAAGTGAAAACGTGAGAAAAGACACACAGTTCAGAAAGTATTACAAATACGGTATGGATTGCCAGAACTGCCATACAAGACACGCTTTTTCGGTGAAGGAAGCAAGAGAACCTGAAGCATGTAACAGTTGTCATACCGGTTTTGACCATGCTCAATGGGAAATGTGGGAACATTCTAAACACGGTGCAGCTTACGAAACAGACAGGGAAGCTCACAGAGGTCCTACATGTCAAGATTGCCACATGCAGAACGGTGATCACAGAGTTATGACTTCATGGGGATTTTTAGCTCTTAGACTTCCAGAATCGGACAAAGAATGGATGGGATACAGAGTAACCATTCTCCAAGCTCTTGGAGTTCTCGATGCCAAAGGTAAGCCAACTGCAAGACTTGATGTTGTTAAAGCAGCTAATATTGCAAGATTGGATAAAAAGTCCTTTGATGCTGAAAGAGCAAAAATGATTAACACTTGTAAAAAATGCCATTCGGAAAATTTTGCAAAGGAAAATTTAAAAAATGCAGACCTAATGATTAAAGCTGCTGATAAAATTTTTGCTGAAGCTATTAATATTGTAAAAGACCTTTACAAAGACGGTATAATTGAGAAAAAAACCAATCAGTTTACATGGCCGTATCCCGACCTTTTAACCTTCTATGAGGTTAATACACATGTGGAGCAGTTGCTTTATGAAATGTTTATGGATTTTAGAATGAAAACGTATCAAGCTGCATTTCATTTTATGCCTGATTACACAACTTGGTACGGTTATGCCAAAATGAAAGAAGCTCTTGTTGAAATGAAAAAAGAAGCTGCTCAAATGAGGCTGAATGCGGCAAAGAAGTGTCCGAGACAAACAAACATGAAAGATAAAATGAAAAAAATGATGAAGCGCAAATAAAAGTTTTAAAGCCCTCTGAAAAGGGGGCTTTTTTAACAAATTAATTAGGGAAGGTAAGATGAATATTAGACAAAACGATTGTGATGATTGCAGAGAAAAATGCAGATTTGTATTTGCAAATTTTAGAAAATTGTTAAATAAATTTTTAAAACAAGCTAATATTGAATCTCTTGAACAATTAAACAATATTGTAAATAGTCCTGATAGCAGCACTGAAGAGTTTAAAGAAGTTGCTGAATATTTTTTTCATGAGGTGGAATATCAAATCATTCAGTGTCAGGAATCTGATAAAAAAAGAGTTAAGCAGACAATAAAATCTCTGCAGAATGATTCTGAAGAGATAATTAAACATATTCAAAATATTAATGAAACATCCAGATTAACTGTGCAAAAAATCAATAGTGCAGAAAGTTTTAATGATTTAGAAGAAAGCAAAAAGGTTATAAGTGA
>CAZLFW010000173.1:0-5105 GCA_964559045.1 uncultured bacterium | reverse complement strand
TTCAACTATTTTCTCTTTGCCTCTTAATTTCAGTAATTTCAATCTTTTTAACACAACTTCCTCTTCGCTTGTGAGATAAACTCTTTGAGACATTTCATCAACTTTACTGTCCAATTCTTCATGCTGCTCCCATAAGGTTTTAAACTCTTCATTTGAGTTTAACAACTCTTCGACAATAGGAGTTTTCTCCATGCAAGCCTCCTTTTTATTTGGTTTTTGATACTGGACCTATTGTAAGGGTTATAATAACTTCACTGCCGTCTTGCTCAATGTAAGTTACTGCAATCCAGTTCGGTTTTTCGAAAATCAACTGAGCAACGTTCTGATATTCTATTGAATTTTTAAGCTCCCAACTGTATTTGGGTAATTCACCCTTGAAAAAATTGGAAACGTTTTTAAAATTGTCATGGCCTCTGTATTTTATGATGCCTGTTCTGTAATCATCGGTTTCGTAAACAAAAGAATCTTCGTTTATAATTTTAAAATTATTGGGTATGGGCAAATCTTCGAACTGAAATTTGGCAAGATTAATCTTTTTCTCTATTGGCGGTTCTTTTTTGACATTTTCCTGCATTAAGGTGCAGCTCGGGAGTAAAAAGACAAATGCACACAACATTGCAAGAACTATAATTTTTTTCATTTATTTCCCCCCTGATATTAATATTTGTAATATTCTTATCCTAATTTCAATATTTATGCAATAATTTATTTATTTGGGAGCTCCTTTTATTTTTCCATTTCAACTAATGTTTCACATGTTTTTTCTATTATGAAATCAAGGTCGTCAAATGTGTGAGCAGTTGAAACGGCTCCTCCTCCGTGCATAACGTGAAGTCCCTTGTTTAACAATCTTACTTTGAACTGGTTTTCTCTTTTAAAAATATCCGTTTTACCGCCTATATCCGACGGATAAATAATTTTATCCTCTTTTTTAAAAGGAAAATGTATCATATAGAGCGAAGCAGTGCCTGTAACAACTGCATTAATGTTTTTTTCTTCTATGAATTTCCCGATTTTATTTCTAATGTATTCTCCCTTTTTTTCAAGCTCGCTATAAATTTTTTCATTGTTTGCTTCCAAATACGATAGCATTTCAGCTCCAGCTCTCATGGTGTAAGGAGCTGCGGAAAAAGTGCCGCCTCCTATTAAAACCTTTTTTTCTCCTTTGTAAAACGGTGATGCAAGCTCCAATATGTCATTTCTTCCTCCTACGATTCCAATGTTAAATCCCGCACCTGCTATTTTCCCGAGAGTGGTTAAGTCTGGATAAATATTATATTTTTTCTGTGCTCCTCCCAAGCCGAGCCTGAAGCCCGTTATTACTTCGTCAAAAATAAGTAGACTGCCTGTCTTTTTTGTAAAATCTCTGAGAAAAATTAAAAATTCCTTTGAAGCGGGCAAAAAACCTCCTTCCCCTATTACAGGTTCGAGGATAATACAGGCAATGTCATCTTTAAACTCTTTTAAAACTTGGTAACTTTTGTCTATTTTATTAAAGAATATGAACTTGGTTGAATCCACTATTTTTTCAAAAATCCCGTTAATTCCGTTAGTATAGGGATATTTAACCGCTTTTGAGAGCTCCGAGCCTGCACCGTGCCAGCCTCCCGCTATTTTTACAACAACGGGTTTTTGGGTAAATGCCCTTGCAAGACGTATCGCATAAGTGGTTGCTTCGGTGCCTGAGGTGCAAAATCTTAACATTTCAATCGAAGGAACGTTTCTTGTTATTAATTCTGCCAGTTCTGTTTCAAAAGGATTAACTGTGCCGAGGTGGGAGCCTTTATCCAAAATTTCTCTGTTAGCTTTTTTTACAACAGCGGGATTATGTCCCAGTATATGGCTGTAATGCCCCATCCACAAATCCCTGTAAATATTACCGTCAACATCTTCTATCAAAGCACCTTCGCCTTTTACCATAAATACAGGGTAAGGCTCGTAAAATCTTAAATTGTGAGATACTCCTCCTGGCATTAATTTTTGCAGTTTTTCAAAATGCTCTTTTGAGCGTTCTGTTTTTTTTTCATATATTTTTATGTAATCCATTTGTATCCTTTCTTGTTTAGTAATTTTAAAATTTTAATTAGGACAATACTAAAATCGTTTATTTTTGCTCATTTTATAAACATAAGCAAGGATTTCCGCAACAGCTCCGTATAGCTCTTCGGGGATTTCTTCGTTAAAGTCAAGACCGTATAACATTTCGACAAGGTCAGGGTCTTCATATATTTCAATGTTGTTTTCTTTTGCCAGTTCTATGATTTTTTCCGCAAGTTTTTTTTTCCCTTTTGCAACAACCTTGGGCGCTCTGTCCCTTGTTTTCTCATATTTTAATGCAACTGCTTTTAATTCTTCATTCAAAACATACCTCTAAATCCTGTATCCTCTTTTTTCCATAACTTCGCAAAAATATTTTATGCTTCTGTCGTAAGTTTTTTCAGCTTCGGGCGGAAACATACATCCTGGGAGCTGATTCATGTTTCTGTGGTATTCGATGCAGTCGCAGCATTTTCCTTTTTTTGAGCATCCGGGATACGTGCAACCGCAGTTTTTTAAAATTTCATCTCTTTTGCACTGTTCCATATATTCCTCCTCTTTATTCAAGGATAATGTTCATTTTTTTCAATGAACCGTTAAAATCGTTTAATGCCGAGTCAATATTAGCTATTTTAAATGAGGGGCAGTGTATTAAAATTTCACCTTTGTCCGGAACCGTTATTTTAAAATAAAGCTCATGCTTGCCCGAAGGTGATTTGTATTTTGACAATTTGCGGTTAAGCTTGAGTATTGTATCTTTGTCCGGATAATTTTTAAAATTGATAATTAATTTGTTTGTAAACTTTTCATTAACCTCGTTAATTGCAACTATTTCATTTGCTATTATTTTAACTCCGTTCTCGTTCTTGTCAACAGCTCCTTTGAGAAAAACAATGTTATCAAGCTGAACCAAGTTTTCCTTTTCGGTGTAAAGCTTGGGAAAAACTATTACTTCAATTTTTCCCGTAAAATCTTCTATAAAAATACTTGCCATTTTTTCCGATTTTCTCTTGGTTCTGATTATTTTTATATTCGTTATGATTCCTCCGAGTTTTATAGTCTCCCTTTTGAATTCTCCCGACAGAACGGAGTCAATGGTTGTGCTCGAGTATTCTTTTAGAATTTTTTCATATCTGTTTAACGGATTGGATGAGATGTAAAAACCGAGTAACTCTCTTTCAAGCTTAAGCTTGTATTGCTCGCTCCATTCAGGCACTTCTTCTATAACCATTTTTAATTCCATTGTATCATCCTGAATAACAGAGCCGAATATTCCCACTGCATTTTCCTGTTTCTCTTTTTTTGCCATTACCGCTTTTTCCATAATATCTTCAAGAATTGAAAATTTTGTGGCTCTGTTCAGAGGAAGCTGGTCCATTGCTCCTGATTTGATAAGACTTTCGATAACTTTTTTATTAACCTTGTTAAGGTCTGTTTTGTAACAGAAATCGTATAATGATTTATATTTTTCCTTTTTCCTGCTTTTAATAATGGAGTGTATCGCCTTGGTGCCCACATTTTTGATTGCACCGAGTCCGAATCTTATTTTATCTCCCACAACTGTGAAGTCAAGTTCACTTTCATTAACATCAGGAGGAAGAATATCTATGCCCATTGTTTTGCATTCGTTAATGTCTTTTATAACCTTGTCTGAATTATCCTTGTCTTCGGTTAAAAGCGCAGCCATAAATTCAACGGGATAGTGTGCTTTTAAATATGCGGTTTGATAAGCTATATACGCATAAGCTGCTGAGTGAGATTTGTTAAAGCCGTATTCGGCGAATTTGGACATTTTCCCGAAAATATCCTCGGCAATTTTCTTGGGAACTTTGTTTTTTTCGCATCCTTCGAGAAAAATGCTTTTCTGTTTTTCCATTTCAGATGCGATTTTTTTGCCCATTGCTCTTCTGAGCATATCAGCCTGTCCAAGAGTGTAACCTGCAAGAACCTGAGCAATTTGCATAACCTGTTCCTGATAAAGAATAATTCCGTATGTGTCTTCCAGTATGGGTTCTAACTGGGGTAGAGCGTAGTTTGCTTTTTTTACGCCGTGCTTAACCTGTATGAATTCGTCAACCATGCCGCTTTTTAAAGGACCGGGTCTGTAAAGTGCAACAAGAGCAATAACATCTTCGAATTTATCGGGTTTTAATCTTTTTATCAGTTCTCTCATTCCGCTGCTTTCAAGCTGGAATACTCCTATTGTGTTGCCCGAAGATATGAGACGATAGGTTTTTTCATCGTCAAGAGGAATTGTGTCTATTTTAAAATTTTTGTCAGCTTTCTTTTTTACAAGTTTCACTGCTTCGTCAATTACCGTAAGAGTTTTTAGTCCGAGGAAATCGAATTTAATAAGTCCGACATCTTCAATATGTTTCATGTTGTATTGTGTGACAACTTCGCCTTCTTTCATTGTTGCAAGGGGCACTGTCTCTGTGAGAGGTTTGTTGCCTATTACAATGCCTGCGGCATGTATCGACGCATGTCTTGCGAGCCCTTCAAGATGTTTGGAAATTTCAATTATTTTTTTGACATTCTCATCCTTTTTTGCAAGTTCGTTAAGCTCTTTTTCCTCTTCAAGGGCTTTGTCCAGTGTTATGTTAAGAGTCGGGGGAATCATTTTGGCAATTTTGTCAACGTCTTTGTAAGGTATGTCAAGCACTCTTCCCACATCTCTCACAACTGCACGCGCTTTCATCTGCCCGAAAGTTATAATTTGAGAAACTTTATCCCTGCCGTATTTTTCAGTAACATATTCGATTACTTTATCTCTCTGCCTGTTACAGAAATCTATGTCAATGTCAGGCATGGATATTCTTTCTAAATTTAAAAATCTTTCAAAGAGAAGATTATACGGAATGGGATTAATATCCGTTATTTTAAGGGCATAGGCTACAAGAGAGCCTGCTGCCGAGCCTCTTCCGGGTCCCACGGGGATATTGTTGTCCTTTGCATATCCTATAAAATCCTGAACAATGAGAAAATATCCGGCAAAGCCCATTTTCTTAATCATATTTATCTCTTCTTTAAGTCTGTCCCAATATTTTTTTTCCGTTTCTTCATTAAAT
>CAZLFW010000172.1:0-6569 GCA_964559045.1 uncultured bacterium | reverse complement strand
TTTTAAGCGAAATATACAGAAAAGTGATTAAAAATTATTCAGCATACAAATCTAATACTCTATCAATAACGGTTCATCCTTTTATTGCGGAAATTTTAATGGAAGAAGAGAGAGATGTAATTGACGCAATGGAAAAAGATTTGGGAATCTCGGTGGAAATTCGCTCTTTTAAAAAATTTTCAATAAATGAAATAGAGCGTTTCAATATAAAACTGAAAAAATAATCTCAGTAAAGCGCTCTATGTTATTTAGGGAAGTGCTTTACTCTTTCCTTTTAATGCTTCAATGCTATAAAACTGTTTCCTACTTTAGCTTCTATATGAAATTTTTCAGCAAAAGATAAGCTAATCAATAAAGAAAACATTATTATGGTTAATATCTCAAGTTTCGCCCCTAAGAAAGTAGAGTTAAGTATAAGAAATTATGAGAAAAAAGATGAAAAAAACTTTCATGCAATAAACAAATTTAAAATTTAACGTTAAAATGAGAAAATAAACATTCGAATTAATCGGATAAAAATGGAAGAAAAAAATTAAAAGTCCGAATATTCATTCCCCATTATATTTTTAATACTTTTTTCAAATTCTTTATTTGCGTAATCTTTAACGTTTGTTTGAAAAATTTTATATTCTTCTATTAGTTTTTTGGAATAATCCGTTAAAAAAGAGCCCCCTCTGTCAATTCCTCCTCTTGTTTTCTCAAGAAGAACCGCTCCTGTTTTCTCTTCCACCCTTTTAAGAATTTTGTGTGCTTTGCTGTATGACATTCCGAGATTTTGAGCTGCTTTTTTTATTGAACCGGTTCTTTCTATCTCTTCAAGAAGCCATACTATACCTATACCAAAAAAACCTCTGTTGTTTTCATCGGCAACACTTATTTTAATTTTAAGCTTAAACTCTTTCATGTCTCAATTGCACCCACTTTGCAAACTTGCGTACAAACTCCGCAACCTATACAAAGCAGATAATTAATTTCTGCTTTTTTCTTATTTTCATTAAAAAATATTGCAGGACATTGGAAATCTTTTATACATTTTTTACATCCTGTGCATGAATCGGATATTTTAACGTTGAATCTGTTAATTTTACCTTCTTTTTTGGCGAGTATTGCACAAGGAGCTTTTGCAACAACAACTGAAACTTTTTCGTTTTTAATGGAAAAATCCCATGATTCTTTAACAACATTAATCATGTTTTCCAAATTTTCAGGATTAACCACCGTTACTTTTTCAATGCCGCAACCTTTTATAAGCTCAACAATTGAAACCGAATTTCCCTTGCCAGAATTTAATCTGCCATGTTCAGGAGTAGGTTGAAAACCTGTCATTGCAACAATGCTGTTATCAAGGACCACAAGCACAAAAGCAGCTTTCTGGTAAACCGCATTTATCAATCCGGGAACTCCGCTGTGAAAAAAAGTGGAATCACCAATTGTAGCGATAATCGGAGGTATTTCAGTTCCCGCTGTTTTAAAACCTTGATAAAAACCCGCAGCTTGATTAACCGCCGCTCCCATACACAAACATGTGTCCACCGCTCCCATGTTTAATCCCAAGGTATAGCATCCTATATCGGAAGGATATATCCCTTTGGGAAAAGCTTTTTTTATTGCATAAAAAGAATTTCTGTGAGGACATCCGGAACATAGCTCTGGTCTTTTTGATTTTGTTTCAACAGGAGAAACCTTTTTGTTTTTATTCAAAGAAAGAAAATCAACCAATATGTTTATAATTTTATCAACTGTTAATTCTCCCTCTGCCGGAATGTCATCCGTTAGTCTGCCGTAAACACCTTTTCCCATTTGATACTCAATCACAGGATAAGTCTCTTCAACAACAAGAATCTTTTCATATTCGGATATTATATCAATAACATTTTTTGAAACGGGATAAGGAACATTGATTTTTAAAATATCAACAAAATCAATATTGAGAAAATCAAGAGCATCCGATAAATGTCCGAAACATACTCCCGAAGTTACAATAAGAATTTTGTTATTCTCGGAATATCTTATTTGCCTGAAAAAATCGTATGAATTGGCAATCTCGTTTATTTTGCCGTTGAGCTCCACATGCTGCAAATACCTGAACTTAGGTATTGCAGCCCACCTCAAAGGATTTTTTTCAAATCTCGGCTCATTATAAACAATATCTGACAATGGATTAAACTCTATGTTTGTTTTGCAATGAGCAACCCTCCCCGTAAGCCTCAATATTACCGGAATTTCATATTTTTCCGATAATTTAACAGCTTCTCCCGCAAATTCTCTCGCTTCTTCGGGAGAACACGGGTCAAAAACTGGAAGCTTGGCAAACATGGAAGCGAATCTCGAATCCTGCTCTGTTTGCGAGCTTATGGGCCCCGGGTCGTCTGCAACAACAACAACCATTGCTCCTTTTAATCCTATATATGCCGCACTCATTAAAGAATCCATTGCCACATTGAGTCCCACCTGTTTCATAATAACCGCTGATTTTCCTCCAATAACCGAATTTGCATAAACCGTTTCAAAAGCAACTTTTTCATTAACCGACCATTCCACAAAAACAGGTAAATTATATTTACGAACAAGTTTATCAGCATAAGGAAGCACTTCCGAAGAAGGAGTGCCGGGATATGCTGAAATAACATTGCAACCGTTTTCAATTAATCCGAGGGCAACAGCTTCGTTACCCATGAGAATCTCCTGCATAATTCCTCCAATTTTTTAATTACCGGATGTTTTGCACGCTTTTACCATTGCCCAACTTATAACACCCTGCTCTTTTCTCAATGTTTCAAAGAGATTGTCCACATTTTCGGCTCTTTGCTCATACGGCATCTTGGGAAATAATGATGCCGACTGTGCAGGTATTTTAAAAAAATTTTTTAAAAAATCAACATCAAGTTTAATGCTAAAATCCTTTTTCTGCAAATTATCAAAACCTGCTTTCTTTAAATTTTCCATGCAAGTTTCCAATGTTGAAATAACTTTCCTTCTCGGTTTTTCATAACCTGCTCTTTCAAAAGCAATATCAAAAAGATTTTCACCGGACACGGAAATAATCTCCGGATAATGGGAAAATCCAAGCCAACCGCCACATTTCAAAATATCTTTTGCATCAAGAAAAGAGTGAAAAGTATCCGGAAAGATAAAAATCGAGGCATTGTAAACAACCTTGTCAAATTCTTCATGTTTGTAAAAATCGCTTAATTTCTCACCGTCGCCTATATGAAATTCAATATTTTCATAAAGTTTTTTTCCGAATTCAATCATAGTATCAGACAAGTCTATGCCTATGGAAACACAATTAAATTTATCGGTTAAAGCTTTGCACGAAACACCGTAACCGCATCCCACATCAAGGATTTTTTCATTTGCTTTTATATTGAGAAAGTTTCCAAGTGCAACTGCCAAATTATAAAAAAAATTATACTTGCTTTCAAATTCAAAATATTTTTCAACACTGATTTTAAAATTATTCTTTACGGTATTTTTAACTTTTTCTTTATCCAAAGCCACTTTAACCTCCTATAACAATACGTCCAACATTACACATAAAAAAAGAATCACTGCTATCCAGCCGTTCACAGTAAAAAAAGCCTTGTTAATTTTCGACAAATCATCCTCTTTAACAAGCAAATGCTCATAAACAAGGGATATACCGGTTATTAATACACCTGCAAGAAAAATTTTTCCAAGATGAAAAACAGGAAACATAAAAAGAAGAAGCATAAACATGATAAAGTGAAAAATTCTTGCGAATTTTAGCGATTTTTTTATACCGAACTTAACGGGAAAAGAGAAAAGGTTATTCTTTCTGTCAAATTCCATATCCTGAAGAGAATAAAAAATATCAAATCCTGCAATCCAAAACATAACAACAAGAGACAAAAGAAAAGGTTTCAGACTAAAACTTCCCGTTACTGCAATCCATGCTCCCACAGGAGCCAAACCTATTGCAAAACCGAGAAAAACATGGGTAAAATGCGTAATCCTTTTGGTAAGGGAATAAAAAGACAATATTAGTATCACGGGAAAAGAAAGGTAAAAACATAATTTATTAAGAGAAAACGCTGCAAATATGAAAATAAGATAAGAAAGAACAGTTAAAATAAGAAGCTGTTTTAAAGTGATTTCACCTCTTATATGAGGCCATTCAAGAGTTCTGGGATTATTTTTGTCAAAGCGGTAATCTGCAATTCTGTTAAACCCCATTGCACCGCTTCTCGCTCCAATCATTGCAATTATGATAAAAAAAACAGTTGTAATACTCGGAATCCCGTTAGCGGCAAGAACCATACCCATTAAAGCAAAAGGCATTGCAAAAATAGTATGTAAAAATTTGATTGATTCTAAATACGCTTTAAAATTCATTAATATTGTTCATGAAATAACAGTTGAAATTTCCTCCCAAAGATCTTCAATTCCTTTTTTCTTTAAAGACGATACCACAAGAGGATGTTCTATTCTCCATTTTTTTTTCAATATGTCAAGAGATTTTTTAATTCCATTGTTTGAAAGTTTGTCGCTTTTGGTTAAAACAATAAGAAACGGAATTTCAAAATATTCGAGATAATCTATTAAAACTTCATCTTTTTCCGTTAACAGTCTTCTAATGTCAACAAGATGTATTACCCCTCTCAAATTTTCTGTTTCTTTGAAAAAATCGGTAATTAATTTATCCCAGTTCAACTGAACTTTTTTGGATGTTTTTGCAAATCCGAATCCAGGCAAATCAACAAGATAAAATGTTCTGTTAATTAAAAAATAATTCACTGATTTTGTAAATCCGGGCTTGGAGCTTGTTTTAACCAGTTTTTTTCTGTTAAGCAACGTATTGATAAGAGTTGATTTACCGCAGTTTGACCTGCCTGAAAAAGCAATTTGAGGTAAATTGTCATTTATAAACTGTTTTTTATCAAAAGCGCTTAAAATAAACTCAGATGACTTAATCTTCATTTTTATCCTTCCGAAATTTTTACATAAACTGTTCTTTTTCTTGGTCCGTCAAATTCGCAAAAAAATATTCCCTGCCATGTGCCGAGCAAAAGAGATGAATTTTCAACAAAAACAATTTCGGAACACCCTAAAACACTTGATTTTATATGAGCATCCGAATTACCCTCCAAATGAGTATAGTCTCCTCTGAACGGAATCGTTTTATTGAGAAATGCGTTAATATCGTATACCACCGAGGGATCTGCATTTTCATTGATGGTAATTGCCGCTGTTGTGTGAGGAGTATAAATATATACAACTCCGTTTTCAACATTTGAATTTGTTACACACTCTATTATTTTCTCCGTAATATCAACAAACTGGACTCTTTTTCCAGTTGAAACATTAAGCTTAAAGCTCTTTCTCTCCATTGTGTCCTCCTTATTTCATAAAAGTTAAAATTTAAGATTGGAATTTACAGGACTTTCTCCGAATAATTTTTACATTCACTCTTCCAACTCAAAAACAACATCAATTACCGCTCTGTTCAACGGATTGTTAATATCCGTTGCAGTAACGGTAAAGCTGTAAACAGAATAGTAACCTGTAACACCTCCGCCAAGGTCTTCTTCTTTTTCAAAAGGAGCGGATAAAAGAGTTGCTGTGCAAGTATATGAACCGAGCTGAGAATATGAACCAAGGTCAATATCATCTCCTGCATTACATGCGTTTCCTCCGTTGCAAATAGGCAACACAATATTTCCGCTTGCATCAAAAGTCTCTTCAAGAATTATCTCTTCCATAACATATTCAGCTATGCCTCTTGCAGCTTCTTTGGCACTTTCGTAACTTTTTGAAACTGATGATATATCACTGCCCTGATTAATAACAAAATGTAAAGAAATAATTACTCCCATTGCAATAAAAGAGAGAAGCATGGTTGTTACAAGGGCAAAACCTCTGTTCATCTATAAACCTTTCGGATTTATTTTTAAAATTACCGGTTTCCACCTGTAATGAGTATAATCGTCAGGTAGTTGAAAACATATATCACCTGCATCACATGCACCGTTATTATCTTTGTCGGAAAACAAAAAATATCCGTTTACAACTGTGCCCCTAAACCTGAAATCCAAATCTTTTTTGCCTTCCTGTAAAAGGAGTAATATGTTCACCCCTTTTAAATTTTTTTTAATCACAGTTGCATTGTCTCCTGACGGAATGGAAACATTTCTTTCGTTTGCAGAGATATATGAATTATTATCTGAATCATAGTCAAAATTAACATAAAAATCTGCAACACAGTCAAAAATATGTGTGCCGGAACTGCTGGTTCCCACTTTTCTTAAAAGGTTTCTTGTGCCACGGCTGCAATATTTTATCGGTTGAGTAGATGATAAAGAATATGTTATTTTATTGCAAAACTGGGTTGAGCATCCGCTTGCAACTCCTGAATAATACGGAAATCCTATCATAATTTCATTTGCCGGACAAACACCAAATGTTCCGTTTGCCACAAATTTTTTTTCTACAATATTTAAGAATACAAAATTACCAGCACTAACATTACCTTTTGAAGCAAGTAAAGTCCATGAGCCGTTATCACAATCCACAAGTATCCAACCATCTGTTTTATTGTTGGTTGCATT
>CAZLFW010000171.1:0-4330 GCA_964559045.1 uncultured bacterium | reverse complement strand
GAGTTTTTTTAAAATAATTTCAATCAGGTAAAAGCTGTATTTTTTTGTAGGGTAAAATATGTATTTAAATTAAATTAAATTTTCTTTTAAAGCTTTTTGGACAAGTTCGGTGGATTTGGTAACATTAAATTTTTTCATTATTCTCGACTTGTGGGTTTCTGCGGTTTTCACGCTTATTATAAGGCTTTTCGCAATTTCTTTAACACTTAGCCCTTTTACTATTAATCTTAAAACATCTTTTTCCCTTTTGGTTAACAAATTTTTCTGTTCTTTTGATTCAGCCATTATTGTTTCCGCAAGTGCAGGGGAAACAAATTTACCTCCTCTGTAAACGCTTCTTACCGCATAAATAAGGTCTTCAAAAGTGTTGTCCTTTAAAATATATCCTGATATGAAAGGTTCTTTGATATATTTAACGAATTTATCCTCTTTGTGCATACTGAGGAGTATTATTTTTATTTTATTTAGTTTACGTGTTAAAATTTGAGCAGCTTCAATCCCGTTTTTCACAGGCATTGAAATGTCCATTATCACAATATCAGGTTTTTCTTTAATACACACTTCAATAACTTGTTCTCCGTTATTTGCGGTGCCTACGATTTCTATGTATTCCTCATTTGCAAGCATTGTTTCCAATCCTTGCAAAACAAGCGAATGATCGTCTGCTAAAACTATTCTTATTTTTTCCATTGTTAACACCTTATTTCTACTCTGTAAATTAAAAATTTCTTACCTTTTGGAGGAATGTTTATCCTCCAAAGAGCTCTGCTGCTTGAAATTTTGTTGTGAGCTGACGATTCCTCGCATATTTTTCACTGTCCGAGTAATTGCTCGATTACTTTAACTGTTACTTTAACTGAAAGAGACGTTCTATCCGTATACACAAAATCTCCTCTCATGCTAATGCGGAGTGAAAATGTAAAAAATCAGCGACAGGCCAGACAGAATCCACATGCCTCCTTGTATTTCGTTTCTTTTTCCGGAAACAAGTTTGATAAATACATAAACAATAAATCCCGAAGTGATTCCTATGCCTATGTCGTATGTAAAACAGATTAGAGCTATTGTTATAAATGAAGGTATAACTTCTGACAAATCTTTGAAATTAAGCTGTGACACAGGTGAAAACATTAAAAGCCCAACTACAATGAGAGCAGGTCCGAAAGCGTAGGGTGGAATTTTGGAAAATATGGGAACAAAGAAGAGTGAAAAAAGAAATAAAATGCCTGTAACCACAGAGGAAAAACCTGTTCTTCCCCCTGCTTCTATACCTGTTGCCGATTCTATGTAAGCTCCTGCTGTGGTGGTGCCGAGGAGACCTGCCACAATTGTGGAAGTTGCGTCGCATAACATGGGCTTTTCTATTTCCGGAAGCTCTCCTTTTTCATTGAGAAAGCCTCCGAGATAAGATACTCCTATTAATGTCCCCATGGTATCCACAAAATCCATTATAACGAGCGTTAAAATAACGGGAAAAAATTTTATTGTTAATGCACCTCTAATATCCAATTGGAGAAAAGTGTCGGAAAGGGATGGAGGCAGGCTAACCACTTTGTCCGGAAATGGATTGAGCTTAAAAATAAAAGAGAGAAACGTAACAATAAGAATTGATAAAAGTATTGAGCTTTTAACTTTTTTTATCATAAGAACCGATATAAGCAAAAATCCGAAAATAGCAAGTAGAACCTGAGGATTACCGAGATTGCCTATTTTAACCGGTGCTCCTGGAACACCAAGGGTAACAATGCCTGATTCGTTGAGTCCTATAAAAGTTAAAAAGAGTCCTATCCCAACTGAAAAAGCGATTTTGAGACATTCTGGTATAGCATTGGCAAGCCATGAACGCAGTTTAAAAACAGTTAAAAGAGTAAAAATCACACCGCTTATGAATACTGCGCCGAGAGCTTGCTGCCATGTGAAACCGAGCAGTTTTACAACTGTAAATGCAATAAACGCATTTGCTCCCATGTATGGGGCTATTGCAAACGGTCTGTTTGCGTAAATTCCCATTGCAAGACATCCGAAAAACGCGGTTAGAATAGTTGCCACCATTGAAGCTCCGAACGGCATACCTGCTGCTTGAAGTATTTTGGGGTTAACTATGATAATGTAAGCCATGGTGCAAAAGGTGGTTAAACCTGCAAGAATTTCACGTGATAAAGTAGTGTTGTGTTTTTCGAATTTTAAGAATTCCATGGTTTGCTCCTTTTTTCTCAAAATATATTTTCAGAAATACTCTTTTTTTTGTAAAAAATCAATTGGAAAATATAACCAACTAATTTTATTATATTATAAAAATTTTATTGCTAAAAATAAAAAAAGAAGATAATACAGGTTTAAGGTTAAGTTAGGATTTGGGATATGGTGATAGTCGTTAGTTATTTGTTAATTCATTGTTGTTAGTATCAGTTAAAAACTCATTTTAAATGGAAAATTATGTAAAAAATATTATGCGACACTTTTGAAGAGGAGGTTTTCATGGAATTAATAAGTGACGTAAAAGATAATTTTATTATTGCAAAGGCTTCGGGTAAAATAGACGCTACAAATGCCGGTGAATTCACCGAACTGCTTCTTGATTTGTTTAAAAATAAAAACAGAGTGGTTCTTGATTTTGAAAAAGTTGACTATGTAAGCAGTGCGGGACTTAGGTCTGTCCTTATAGCTGCAAAAGAAGCCCAAAGCAGAAACGGTGTTTTTGTAATTTGTTCTTTACAGGAGCAGATTTATGAAATTTTTGAAATGACAGGCTTTACAGAAATGCTCAAGGTTGTTTCTTCAACTGATGAAGCTGTAAAAATTGCAGAGGATACCGCCAATTGAGTCTCAACCTCAAAGGTGTCTTACCATTTACTGTTATCAGTTTTGTTTTTACGGTGGCTTTTACCGTAATTTTTTATTTTATACAGAAAAATATGGTTTTAAAGCAAATTGACGGTAAATTGAAAACCGCAGCTCTTTTCATGTCCACAACAATAACGCTTTTCAGAACGTTTGCCCATGTTTGCAAGCTTCCGTCGGAAATATTATTCAAAATGAACAATGAAATATTTGTATTTAACGAAACTATGAGTTTTGTTACAATAATTTGCGGTATATATCATTTGAAAACAGGTGAAGTTGTCTACTCAAATGCGGGACATACGGTTACTTATCTTTTAAAAGATGAGGGTGGAATTGAAAAAATATCGCTTTCCACGGGGATTGTGGCAGGCATATTTAAAGATTATAGTTTCGGAAACTTTTTGTTACAATTGTTGCCGAAACATGCAATGGTTTTTTTTACCGACGGAATAACCAAAGCTTTTAATGTAAAAAATGAAACACACGGTGTAAAAGGGCTTGAAAACTTTTTAAAAAACTTGCAATATAAAACAGTAAAGGTTTGGTAAAAAATATAACTTATGAGATTTTTCGGCATTCGTTGGGAAAAGCTCTTGCAGACGATATAACTGTTATTGCAGTTAGGAGATTATTGTGAAAATATTAAAACTAACACTTCCTGCAAAAATAGACTCTTTAAGCAAAACTGAAGATTTAATAGAAGAATTTGCCGAAACACACAAATTAAATCCGAAAACAGTTTTTAATCTTAAATTAATCATTGAAGAGATAGTTGTTAATATAGCGTCTTATTCGTATAAATCTGATGAAAACGGTGAATTTACTCTTAAAGTTGATTGTTCCAATAAAAATAATATAGTATTAACTTTTATTGACTCGGGAATCCCTTTTGACCCAACGGAAAATCAAACTGTTCGTGCTGATACGTTATCAGAAACATCTCCCGGAGGCTGGGGATTACATATTGTAAAAAAACTGTCAAAACAAGTAAAATACAGCAGGGAAAACAATAAAAACGTTTTGGAAATAGTTATTAGTCGATAGTTGATAGTCATTGTAATTCATAGTTATTCATTGCCAAATTCAAAACATATCAACGTGAAACGTGCATACGTGATACGACAATTTCGTTATCCCCAATCCCTAAATCCTATTTCGATATCATTCTGAGGCTTTAGCCGAAGAATCCACAAAATCTCTTAAAAATTTATAACTTAAAATCTCTAAATCCAAAATCATTTATTAACCCAAAAACCTTCTCCTTTTTCTATTTTCTCTATACTTGTTAATCCGTAATTACTTATTAAATTCACTATGTTTGTATCCGGACTCCATATCTCCCAACCGCTTCCGCTCCACTTCCATACTGTCTTTATACTTTCCAATTTGTTAATTCATTTATATCTGTGTCTTTACCTACTCCTACAAGATTCCAGCCATTATTCACAACAACCTTTTCCAAGCCATACTCTTCTCCACTTCCCAC
>CAZLFW010000170.1:0-2516 GCA_964559045.1 uncultured bacterium | reverse complement strand
TTTCTCTTTTAATTGTTAAATTTTTACAAAGTCGCATTATAAAAAATAAATCTATAAAATATTGACTTATTAAGACCTTTGCACAAGTAAACTAACAGAACTAATACTTATTTTTTACTAAATTTGGATGCTCATACCCTGTTAAAATAGGCTCACACCATTAATTTTACCGCCTTTTTTGCATTTAATACCAACCCGGCGATAATACATCTTTCAGGTTCTCTTCTTGACTTGTATACCTAAGAATCTATCACTATTTTTATAAATTTTCCAAATAATTTTTTACTGAATTGGAAACCAGTGCACCGTCACCAACGGCAGTTGCAATTTGTCTCAAACTTTTTTTCAAAACATCCCCTGCTGCAAAAATCCCTTTCACATTAGTATGCAAATCTGAATCTGTTATAACATAACCGTTTTCATCTGTTTCAACAAAGCCTTTTAAAAAATCTGAATTGGGAGTCAAGCCGATAAAAACAAAAACACCGTCTACATTGAGACTTTTTATTGACTTTCTCTCTTTTTCCTCAAGCACAAGTTCGCTGATTTCATTGTCTCCTTTTATTTCAAGGGGAATATAATTTAAAACAGGCTCTATTTTGTCATTTTTTAAAACCTTTTCCTGAACAATTTTATCAGCTCTGAATTCTTTTCTTCTATGGACAAGATATACTTTATTTACAAACTTTGTTAAAAAAAGAGCTTCTTCCAAAGCAGAATTTCCTCCGCCCACAACAGCCACATCCTTTTCTCTGAAAAAAGCACCGTCACAAGTAGCGCAATAAGAAACACCTCTTCCTGTAAATTTATCCTCACCTGGTATACCCATTTTTCTAAATTTTGCACCTGTTGCTATTACAATGGTCTTGGCAGGAAATTCATCTTTATTTGTTCTTACGTTAAAAAAATTGCCATTTTTCTCAATAGAAAGAACTTCTGCACCTGTAATAATTTCAGTCCCGAATTTTTTAGCCTGTCTCTCAAAATTGTTCATTAATAGAAAACCGTTTATCGGGTCAACAAAGCCCGGATAATTTTCAACTTCATAAGTTGTGGTAACTTGTCCTCCAACAACTGTTTTCTCCAAAACCACTGTTTTAAGCTTCGCCCTTGATGTATAAATAGCGGCAGTGAGTCCCGCGGGTCCCGAACCTATTATCACAACATCAAACATATATCCTCCTTTTGATTATATTTCCACTTTGAATTTGGGAATGAATTCCCCTACAATTTTCTTTCTGTGATTCAAAACAGGAATCTTATAAAATATTTCCAATTTTTTTGCATCTTCATCGGTTAAAACTCCTGTCTGCAAAAGCAGGTCTATAACCGCTACATTTAAAGCTCTCATATTACCGGATTCAATCTTTAAAGCAACTCCTAATCCTTTTTCAAACAGAGACAATCCGTAGCTGCCGTCAGCTCCCACTTTTGCAAAAACATTGCTCTTCACTCTCATTAATTCGGTGCATATTCTCCTGTTGCCAGCAATAAGCTCCGGATATTTAAGGGCATTTTTCATTAAAATCTTAACAGCTTCTTTTCTTGACAAGTCATCAATTACATTAGGTTTGGCAAATTTCATATAGGCAATGGCAAAATTGTAAAGAGGCAGAGCAAAAACAGGAACTCCGCAACCGTCAATTCCAATATGAATTTTTTCTTCTTCAATTTCTGAAAAATATGCTATTTCTCTTAAAATTAGTCTTTGAACAGGATGTTCAATCCTTTCGTATCCTTCTATAGGCCAATCAAAATATCTGCACAATGCAAGCATGGCAATATGCTTGCCTGCACAATTATTATGAAGCACCCCGAACTCTTTTAATTTTTTTCTTGTTTCCTTATGTGAAGGCGGATGAATGCCACACTTTAGACAAGATTCGCTAAGTTCCAATTTTTTCAAAATGTTTTTTAAAATATCAACCTGAAACTCTTCACCGTTTAACGAACCTGAAAATATTGTTATCTCTTTTTCAGTTAAACCGAATTTTTGCCATGCACCTGTTGTAATCACAGGGATTGCCTGTATCGGTTTTGCACACGACCGCATATATGTAACAAAATAAGGGTCACCCACAGAAGCAACTATTTTTCGCTCCTCATCTACTATACATATATGCCCTCTGTGCAGATTCTCGGTAATATTTCCTCGTGTTACCGCTACTAAAATATTATCCATATACCACCTCCGTAAAATAATATTGTCTTATACCGCTCCAAAATGTCAAGACAATTTTTGAAAATTTTTTGCATATTTCTGTTTTTCAAGTGTCTTATATAATTTTCCACTTAACGATTTAGCTCGGAAAATAAAATTATCCATTTCGGTATGGAATTTTAAAAATTTTTTTATTTTAAAAATATATGTGTTTTCAATTACATACTTTTTTAAAAAAACATGTTATATAAGTAGAAAACACGGTTAAAATTTTTGTGAAGTTCTTCTGATAAATTATTATTTCCTATATATTTTTCTATAAAAGTTTGAATAATTGCTTTAAAATTAGCCACAG
>CAZLFW010000169.1:0-7294 GCA_964559045.1 uncultured bacterium | reverse complement strand
AATCAGATAGTCAATTTATCAAAAGTATTTCTATTTACCAATAATATTGGTTTTTCATTTGAAATAACATTTAGAATATTTTTAAAACTTTGAACTGATAACTGTAAACTATTTTAAGGGCTTTAGCCCGAAAAATCTCTTGATTCAAGGTCGGTTTTTATTATTTGTCATCCATATGAGAATGACCCCAAAAAAGTCATTCTGCTCCTGAGCAGAGCGAAGGGGAAGAATCCATTATAACTGCTTGTTTTTACATGTATATATTTATTTTATAAAATTTTGCTACTTTTCATTGTGCAAAGGTCTTTGAAATATATAACAAAAATTTTTTTGGAGGTGAAACCATGAAAAGAATTAAAATTTTTTTGGCTGTTTTGTTAACCGTTATATTTTTCGGAGCAACTCTCAATGCTTTTGATTCCAAACTTGCTACCAACATTACTCCTGCTCAAGCTTTTCACATGCTGAAAACAGTGCCCAACACCTATTTAATTGACGTTAGAACACAATATGAGTATCAGTTAATTGGGCATCCAATAGGAGCATACAATTTTCCGTTTATGTTTCTCACACCAGAATTTGCTGTAAAAGGAGCCACTTATGCAAACGGTAAGAAAGCACCGAAAACAAGATACCAGTTTGTTAAAAATCCGAATTTCATTAAAGAGCTAAAGAAAAAATTTAAAACCACGGATAATCTTATTTTTATGTGCAGAAGCACCAAGCGTTCTCATAAAGCTGCGGATATTGCCTATAAAGCAGGTTTTAAAAACAGTTATAATCTTCTCGGTGGTTTTGAAGGTTACAGGTTTACGGGAAAGATTCCCGAAGAAAAGGCACTTGTGAAAAAATACAGCTCAATCTACGGTAAACCTGGATTTATTAACGGCTGGAAATATTACGGGCTGCCTTATACTTATAAAATGAATCCCAAATATATATATCCCCCTGATTTGAAAAAATAAAATAGAAATCGTGCACTTTTGTGCACGATTTTTTACTGACAACCGTTTGAATTTAAGAATGTAACTTTTTATTTAAAACTTGTATAATATGCAGGAGAATAACATTAAAAGAAACGGAGAAATTTTGGAAAAGCTATTATCTGACATTGACAATGTTTGCAATTTAATGAGTTATCCCGAAAAGGGCGGAGAGGAAACAGAAGCGGAATATATTAGACTGTTTGTAACCGATTTTGATTCTCCTGTTATTTCTCTGTTTGCCTCTTCATATTTAAAAGACTTGCCTACTGAGCAAGTGCTTCAATATCTGAAAGGACTTTATGAAGCAGCGGGACTTACCCCGAATCCCGATGAAGCATTAAGAGAAGACCATTTTCTCGTGTGTTTTGATTTTTTGTATCTGCTTCTTAATGCTCAATTAGACAAAAAACTGATTAAAAATTTTTCTTTTAACTTTATTTTCCCTTTTTTACCTGTTCCTCAACTTATCAGAGACAAAACAAAACACGGACGTTTTTTAAAAGCAGCGGATAAGCTGGATGAATTTTTCACATTGTTTGAAGAATGGTTAAATTAAAATCAGCGGATAATTGCTTCAAGCACAAAATTATTACATTAACAACTGATTTCGGAAATTCTTTCTACACTGGCATTATGAAAGGTGTTATTTTAAAAACAGCTCCTTTTGCCGTTGTAGAAGATATTACTCATTATATTTCCAAATTTAACATTCAAGAAGCTTGTTTTGTCCTTGAAAATTCCTGTTTTTACTTTCCCGAAAATACCGTTCATGTGGCAGTTGTTGACCCTGGTGTGGGTTCAGAGAGAAAACCTCTTGTAATTAAAACAAAAAAATATTTTTTTGTGGGACCTGACAACGGAATTTTCTCATTTGTTAACCTTGATGATATTGAAAATGTTTTCAAAATTAAAACAGAATTGGAAAACATATCAAATACTTTTCACGGCAGGGATATTTTTGCTCCTGCTGCTGCAAAAATTGTTGCAGATGTTCCTTTTAACGATTTTCTCAATAGAATTTCATTGAAAGAAACAGTTACATTCGGAGATGTAAAAAGTTTTGATTTTGAAAAAAATATCATTTATATCGATGAGTTCGGAAATATTGTTCTCGGGATAAAACACAATGCTTTTCTTGATAAAATTAAGAATATGAAGTGGGAGCTGAATTATAAAAATCTCAAATTTACAAAATTAAATTCCAATTATTTTTCTGTTCAAAAAGGTGATTTTTTGTTATTGGTTAACAGTCTCGGATATCTTGAGATAGCATGTAGAGAGGATAATGCAGCGGAAAAATTAAAAGCATTTGTAGGTGATGAGTTTTTTATCAGAGTATACCGATGATTATTTTAAAAGAAACGGTTTGCTTGAAGAAGCTTTCGAGCGTTTCGAATACAGAGACAATCAGCACAGAATGGCTGCCGATGTTTCAAAAATATTTGAAAAAGGCGGCGTTGCCGTGTTGGAAGCAGGCACAGGCATTGGAAAAACATTTGCCTATCTCATTCCTGCAATCCTTTCAGGTGAGAGAGTTGTAATAGCTACCAAAAGTAAAAATTTACAGGAGCAGCTTTTTTTTCAAGATTTGCAGTTTGTGAAAAAGATTGTGCCTTTTGATTTTAAAACAATATACATTAAAGGAAGAAGCAATTATATATGCCTTGACAAGCTTTCCAAAATATCGGTTTCAAACGTATTTTTCAAAAATAAAGTCATTAAGCTCATTAATAACTGGGTGAAGCGGAGTAAATTCGGAGATATATCTGAGTTAAACGAAATAAGCGGTTCGGGATTTTTACATACGTTAACCTCGTCTTCTGAAACTTGTAAAGGGACAAAGTGTGCTTTTTTCAAAGATTGTTTTGTTTATAAGCTTAAATTGGAAGCTGAAAAATCAGATGTAATAGTTGTTAATTATCACCTCCTTTTTGCAGATTACAGGATTAAAAATCAAGGATTCGGCAAGGTTCTTCCCGAGTATAAATATTTAATATGCGATGAAGCTCATTCCATAGAAGATATTGCCACTGAATATCTCGGTGATTCTGTTTCAAAATATCAGGTATCCAATCTCTTAAGTGATTTGGAAGGAAACTCTTTTGAAGGTGTTGAAAAGTTAAGGAATGCGGGAGATGAATTTTTTTTGGCTTTAACTGGTGTTGTAAAAGAAAATTCAAGAGCGGAGATTAACAGTGTAAGAAACGATAAATTGGAAGAAAAAGCAGGTGATTTTATAAATATGCTTTCTGAAGTTGCAACCAATGTTAAAAATTCGGAGCATGAAGAAGCCGAGCTGTTTTTAGCGAGGATTGAAAACTGTATGAATATAATAGATAAAATTTTCTTTGACAAACAGTTCCTGAATGTTAAATGGATAGAGCGTTCAGAAAAAAATATTTCATTGAAATGCTTTCCCGTTGATGTTTCGTCTGATTTGGAGCAACTGTTTTATAATTTGAAAGGTGTTGTTTTTACATCAGCAACACTTGCGGTAAACGAGAATTTTGATTTTTTTAAAAAAAGAACAGGACTCCACTTAACCGATATTGAAGAGATTTATCCGTCGTCTTTTGATTTTTCAAAACAGGCGCTACTGTTTACTCCAGAAAATATTCCAGAGCCTTCAAGTAAAAATTTTGTTATGAAATTATCCGATGAACTCACTGAATTAATTGAAATTACAAAAGGCAACGCATTTCTTCTTTTTACGAATTTGAAAAATATGAATGCCGTTGCAAAACATTTGAAAGAAAAAACCGAATACAATATTCTTGTTCAGGGAGAAAGCTCCAACATAAATCTTATTGAGAGATTTAAAAAAGAGAAAGGTTCGGTGCTTCTCGGAAGCTATTCTTTTTGGGAAGGTATTGATATTCAGGGAAACAGCCTTACACTTGTTGCAATTGAAAAGTTTCCGTTTGCGGTTCCGTCCGACCCTTTAAAAAATGCAAGAATAGAAATGATAAAAGAGAATCAGGGGAATCCTTTTTACGAATATCAAATTCCGGAAGCTGTTATGCTGCTGAAGCAGGGGATAGGGCGTTTGATAAGAAGCAGTAAAGACAAGGGAATTATTGCAATATTTGATATTCGGTTAATGACCAAAAGCTATGGTAAAATTTTTTTAAAAAATTTGCCGCAGATGAAAAGGGTTTTGACTCTTCGAGATGCAAAAAAATATTTTGCACAACTTTAAGCTGCAATATGCAGGTTGCAAATTGAAAATTATTGTTATATGTGAATATAGTTTAACAGGTTTCATTAAATCAGAGTAAAGACGGAGGTTTTTGTAATGAACATTGAATCACAGATGAATTTAATCAGAAAAGGTGCGGAAGAAATTATCAGAGAAGAAGAGCTTATTGAAAAGATAAAGAAAAAAGGTGTTCTCAGAATAAAGGCTGGTTTTGACCCCACTGCGCCTGATTTGCATCTCGGACATACTGTTTTGATTCAAAAATTAAAGCACTTTCAAGATATTGGGCATGAAATATATTTTTTAATAGGTGATTTTACAGGAAGGATAGGTGATCCAACAGGCAAGTCTGAGACAAGGCCTCCTTTAACTGAAGAAGAAGTGAAGAAAAATGCGGAAACCTACAAAGAGCAAATTTTTAAAATTCTTGACGAATCAAAGACAAAAATTGTTTTTAACAGTGAATGGCTTTCAAAACTGTCGTCCGAAGAGCTTGTGAGGCTGTGCTCAGGATACACAGTTGCAAGAATGCTTGAAAGGGATGATTTCAGCAAAAGATTTAAAAATAATGTTTCAATAAGTATTCATGAGTTTTTGTATCCTCTTTTTCAGGGTTACGATTCTGTTGCAATTAAAAGTGATGTTGAACTGGGGGGCACTGACCAGAAATTTAACCTTCTTGTGGGTAGAGACTTGCAAAGAAGTTACGGACAGGAGCCTCAGGTTGTTCTTACAATGCCTATTCTCGAAGGTCTTGACGGTAAAAATAAAATGAGCAAATCTCTTAATAATTACATAGGCATACAAGAGTCTCCCAATGATATGTTCGGGAAAATTATGTCGATTTCTGATGAGTTGATGATAAGATATTACGAATTGTTAAGTGATATTTCTTACGAGGATTTTATAAAGTTAAAGGAGAATTTGAAAAGCGGGAATGCTCACCCTATGGAAGTTAAGAAAAAATTGGCATTTGAAATTGTTAACAGGTATCACGGTTTTACAAAGGCAAAAGAAGCGGAAGAATACTTTTTAAAGCTTTTCAGCCGAAAACAGATGCCGGAAGATATTAAAGAATCTGAAATTCAAATAGAAAATGACAAAATATGGATTTGCAGGCTTCTCAGGGAGCTTAAAATGGTATCTTCAAACAGTGAAGCCAAAAGGCTTATTAAGCAAGGTGCAGTTAAAATTGACGGAGAAAAAGTTTCAGATGAAAATTTTGAAATTAAAAAGGGTTTTAAGGGTATTGTCAGAGTTGGAAAAAAGAAAATAATAAAAATAACCGTAAAATAATTTGAAAGCTTTGCACGGTAAAAAATAGCAAAATTTTATAGAATAAATATATATGTAAAAACGAGTAGTTACAATGGATTCTTCGGCTAAAGCCTCAGAATGACTTTTTGGATCATTCTCATATGGATGACAATGAATGTTGTCACTCTGAGGGCATAGCCCGAAGAGTCCAGAACTCATTAATATTAAATGAAAAATCGATATATTAATAAAAATACCGTGCAAAGGTCTCATTTTTTTCAATTGCTCCTATTTATCTTAATTCTTTACCAATTCCTATTTGAACTTGCAACAATTTTTTTATCTAATACAAAACCAAATGCAAAATCCAACAGCATTTTTTTTAAATATCCTTATAAGCTTTTTAATTTGAAATAACATCTATAATATTTCAAAAACTTTGAACTTTGAACCGATAACTGTAAACTATTTAAGGGCTTCAGCCCGAAAAATCTCTTGCTTTAAAGTTGGTTTTATCTAATTTTAATTAAAATATAACTAAAGTTATCATCTGGCGGGATATTTTTAGCTCTTTCCCATATTTTTATGCTTTTGCTAAAATCTTCTTTTATCTCATTTAATAAAGACTTTAAATCATTTTCTTCTAAAATATCTGTTACGCCATCTGAACAAAGCATAAAAATATCACCTTTTCTAAAGCTGCCTTTTTTATAAAAAATTTTTTTGGGAGTATCTTTTTTGCTCCATATATCCTCAAACACTATGCCAATACCCAACTTTACAATATTTTTCATAGGATGTTTAAAGGCTTTATCTTTAGAGATAAAATTATTGTCAATCATCTCTTGAACAAGAGAATGATCATGAGAATATTCAATTAATTTTTTGTTATAATATTTATAGACTTTGCTGTCTCCTATGTTAAATGAATATACATTTCCTTGTCTAAATAAAACTCCTGCTACTGTTGTTGCTGAATTGTGAGGGAAATTGCTTGTTTTTTTCTCTGATTTTTTCTGAATATTATAAAAAAATTTTTTCAAATTCCATTTATTTATCTGCTTTAATCTCTTTAGTTTTTGTAGTTTCTTTGAAACCCATAAACTTGCAATATTTCCTCCCTTATGCCCTCCCATACCATCACACACAGCAAAAAGTGCATTTTTATCTGATATGGTGCCAAATTCTGAAAAATAATTTTCCTGAATAATTTTCTTATCAACAACCATACTATCTTCCTGTCTTTGTCTGTTGGCAATATTCATAAAACAAAAATAATTGAGTTCCATGATAATCTCCTTTTTAATTTAATTTTTTCTGTTCTTTTACTTCTTTTTTTCCTTCAAGCAGCCCCTCAAGCTCTTCTATGCTGCCTATTCGCGAATCCCTCTCCCTTAATAACCCCTTTATTATACCTCTTAGCCTTTCACTGCTGCTGCTAAACTCTATCTTACCTTTCTCTATCTCCTTTATCCTCTCCCATCTATTTTCTATGCCTTCATACATTTCTCTACCTTCAAATACCTCATACATCAGCACTCCTATGCTCCACATTAAACCTTTCTCATCTATCTTCTCTATCTCTCCCTTTAACAGCTCCGGGGGAACATACTTCTCTGTCACCTCGCCTACACTCTTTGTGCTCAAACTGCTTATGCCTCCCAAATCTCCTATTATTCCTCTCCCTCCTCTTATCAGTATGTTCTCTGGCTTCAAATCTGTGTAAATTATCCCTCTTTCATTCAAACATTTCAAACATTCAAGCACTCCCTTTATTATCTTTATCTTTTCTCCCTCTGATACTTCTCTATCTATCAAACTCCTTAAACTCTCTTCACAATACTCCATTAAC
>CAZLFW010000168.1:0-4569 GCA_964559045.1 uncultured bacterium | reverse complement strand
CTTTCAAAAAACGGAGAAAGCTATTATCACCTTAATTTACTCTTGTCAATATTATTTTTTATCTTTTTTGCTTTTTTTTCAATTTATTTTCTTTAATTTTTGTAATATACTGAACTCACAATGAAATATCAATCAAAAACCTTGCAATACTTGATTTGGGCGGTAAAGGAGGTAAATTGTATTTGGAAAACCATTCCGCTTCATCAAGTTCATTTTTGTCAACACATAAATCACCGCTTTTGAATTCAGCCCTGTATCCTAACATTAATTGGTAAGGAAACGGCCAAAACTGACTTGATACATATTCAATATTATCAATTAATATTCCGGTCTCTTCAAAAACTTCTCTTTCAACCGACTCTTCCGCTGTTTCTCCGTATTCCAAAAATCCTGCAACAAGTCCGTATCTGTTGTTTCTCCATTCATTCTTTCTTGTTAATAAAAATTTATCACCTTTTTTCACCAAAACAATTATGGCGGGATTTATTCTTGTAAAAAATTTCAGGTTACATGTTTTGCAAATTTTACCTATTTCACCGTTATCCATAAATCCCAATATGGAACCGCATCTTCCGCAAAACTTATTTTCTTCGCTCCATTTTAAACTTGATATTGCAACACCCGCAAGAGTTCTTTCCCGCTCATTGTTAACAGAACTCATCAGATTAATTCCGTTATCAACAGCATCAACATTCTTTGCATAACAAGGCATTCCGTTAAAAAAGCCGAAAAAAAGAAAATTTGTTAAATCTGTTTCCCTGACAATTTTATATCTGTAACCGGAAATAAGAAAAATCTTCCCTTTTGTTTTAACATTTTCCGCAACCCCGAGATGAAATTCAAAATCGGGAGCGAATTTTCTTGAAAAAGGCAAATTACAAAGCATCATTTTTTTAACTTATAAAAGATTCCTCTTTCTCCTTCCCATATTTCCAATCTATTCTCGTTTTCCAGCACTGAAAGTATTTTATTAACCTCATTAATATGCAAACACGTTATTTCCATTATATCGTCAAGGGTTAAAGGTCTTCTTTCAAGGCAATTTGCAATCAATCCCAAACTATTGGAATCTGAAAAACTTTTACCTGCAAATTTACCTATAATCTCTGCTTTTTCCCCGAAAAATTTTTTAATTTCCAGCATTTTTTCATAAGAAACACCTTCTATTCCTACTTCCGCCGTTGGTCTGTCAACAGTATTAAGTTGAATCTTATCGCATCTCACAGATTCAGCAATTTTCTTTAATGCGCTCAACTCATCATCAAAATCGTTCATCCCTTTAATCAAGAATATTTCCAACCAAACGGAGCTTTCACTATTAAAAGTGAAATTTTTTAGTCCGTCTAAAAAATCCTCGAAAATCACCCCGCTGCACGGTCTGTTTACGGAATAAAACGTTTCTTCAGTTCCTGCATCCAAAGAAGGAACAATAAGGTCAATTTTCTTAATTTCCTCAACAACACTTTTTTCCGACAATAATATTCCGTTAGTAAGAAGAGCCAATTTATATTGGGGAAAATTTTTCTTAACAAAAGATATTATACGTCCTATCTCGCTGTTAAGGAGAGGCTCTCCTCCTCCTGAAAAAGTAATGTAATCAATTTTTCTCTTCTTTTTCAGATAACAGGAAAGCTCTCGTATAATCTCCTCGGCATCAACATAGCTCTCTCTTTTATTGGTAAGGCAAGTTGTTCTGCCGCATTCACAATACACACAATTCAAGTTACACGTTTTAAGAGGGACAAGATCAACGCCAAGAGACAATCCGAGCCTTCTCGAAGGCACAGGTCCGAATAAATGTTTGAATTCAGGTTTATTATCCATCATTAATATATTATTTTTCTAAATATAAAATTGAACATTTTTTACTATTTACTATCCAAAATCTGCTCAACAAAAGCTTCCACATTTGTCCGCGTCTGTTCATCGGAGAACAATCTCATATCATTTAAATCACCGTTAATAATAAGATACGGTTTTCCCGTATTTTCCTGTAATCTTTGAGGCATACCGTATCTGCTGTTTGTGTTGTAGGGACATGTTTTGGCATCATGAAAAATGATGCCGTCCACACTGAATTCATTCATCCAATTTTCAATGATTTTCTCCTTTATAGGCTCCGACCTTACTATAAAAAGTTCAAGGTAAGCTCTCGCCATACTTTCAAAAGGTTTGTCAAAATCATACCCGAACCCTTCGAAAATCCAACTGTTACAATAAGTGGAAACAACAATTGTAGAATTTAACTCTTTGAAAAGCTCCGACAACATTCTCAATCTTCCCCAAACAGGCATTCCGTCCCAGTAAAGCCTAACCTTTTCATCAGGCACAGTGGTAATGCCTTTTTCCATTCTCATTTTAATTTCAGGATTTAGCTCTTTGTAAAATTCAACAGCTTCCGGCAAGCCTCTCAATACAACAGCAGGAGCCATAAAAATATTATAATCGAAAAACGTTAACGGAGACGGTTTATAAGTGCCGAAAAACAAACATTCTTTCCACAACATGGTTGTTTCATAGGACAGTTTTAAAACTTCTTTGAATCTGTCCAAGTCAAATTTTTTACCTGACACTTCCTCAAGCGTGGGAATCAGACTTTTTATCTGATTTGCAACATCACTTATAACAACATTATCAACATCATTAACGTTTTTAGGAGAACTGATTCCAATAACAGGAACATTAAACTGCTTCCCGTAAAACAAAAACCAGTCCTGAACATCTCTACACTGGTTTGTATTGTAAACCAAAACGTCAGGTTTGGGAATCTCTGGTATTCCGTAAGCTTTTGTCAAAGGTGTTTCTTTTTTTAAAAAAGCGCCAACATCACTTGTAAGATATGAGCAAATATCAGGAGAATAACCTATTGAATTGGCATAAGGGATATATTCGGACGCTTTTTTACTTGCACCTAACATGGCACCGTGATTTTCAGGATAGTAAACCTTAAATCCGAAACTATGCAGTAACTCCGCAGGACCCACACTTGTCACCCATGCAACTTTTTCAGAATCACTTTTACTCGCCTCATACACTTCATGAAAATGATTATTCATCAGCTCCTTCATTTTCTTTCCTGTTTTAAAAGGTTCCATAAATCCTCCTATAATTATGCAATTTTATAATTATTTTAGAAAAACAATCCTTTTCCGTTTGTTTTTCTGCCTGCATTTAAAAATTCAAAATTTTTTAAAAAAGGACTCACTCGGGAAAAATTTTTACCGTATAAAAATCTTTTTTCAACAGAAGTAAAAACCACTTTGTCCATAGCCCGTGTAACAGCCACATACAGGAGTCTCCTTTCTTCATCAATATTTTCATCAAAAGGCACCAAGCCTTCCTCAACACCAATTATAAAAACCACTTTAAAATCAAGTCCTTTTGATGCGTGAAAACTTAGCAATTTTACTTTCTCCGCTTTTAAATCAATATTATCCAATTCGGAATATACAGTATCTTTTGATACCTGATAAGGTATCCCTTGTTCTGCAAAAACTTTTTCCAATGTTTTCCCGACACTATGAACCCTATAAAGAACCGCAAAGTCCTTGAAGCTTAACATATTATCATTTGCATTGGAAGTATGAAAATCAATCCCTCCTACCATCTTTTTGATTTCTTTTGCAATATAAACGGCTTCCTGCTCTTCTGATTTAAATTTTAAAAAAGAAATCTCCCCTTTACATTTTCTCACAGGCTCCAAATATGTTTTTTTCCGCAATATGTTATCTGAAAGCTCCAATATATTCCCGCAGCTTCTGTAACACAATTTAAGCTTTATATTGTCAATATTTTCAGATAGATGTTTTACATCATTAAAGAATCTGTTACTCCCTCCTCTAAATCCGTAAATGGACTGATTCTCATCTCCTATGACAAACAGCATTTTTAAAAAAGAAAATATTTCTTTCAGCAAAACAAATTGAACAACATCTATATCCTGAAATTCATCAACAAGCAAAAATTTGAAAGGCAAATTGAATTTCCCATTTGCAATAACATTAACGGTTTTTGAAATAATATCATCAAAGTCCAACAGATTGTTTTCTTCCAAATAATTTTCATACCGTTTAAATATTTCCGTTTTTTCAAATTTTTCGTTATCTGCTTCCAATCCGTGTTTTACGGCAAAAATATTTTTTTTCAAAACAGAAATAAAGTTAATAGTCTTGCTGTTTTTTTCACCGAGAAGTTTTAAAACATTCTCCTGTTCTTCAGGTGAAATAATATTTACACTTTCTGAACAGGACTTTAAAATATCAATGCACAATTTATGAAAAGTTACGATTTTAACATGTTTTACACCAATTCTTTCCAACAACTCGTCACATGCTTTATTTGTAAAAGTAACCACACATATCTCATTAGGGTTAACACCCTTTTCCAAAATATATTTCACTTTTTGGACAAGAGTAAAGGTTTTTCCTGTTCCGGGACCAGCTTGAATAACTATCAGTTTTTTACTGGAAACAACAGCGTTTTGTTGAAAATTATTGATTTCATATTTTAAAACATTCTCCTGTTCTTCAGGTGAAATAATATTTACACTTTCTGAACAGGACTTTAAAA
>CAZLFW010000167.1:0-6979 GCA_964559045.1 uncultured bacterium | reverse complement strand
CGCTTTTAGTGCCATATCACTCCTCCTTAAAAATTGTCACAAACTCCATATAACGTTTAATGTTATATGCGGATAATGTCAAGTAAATTTTCTCAATAATGAAAGAGATAACAAAAAATATGGAATGATAAAACTTTAAATTTTGACATTAAATTAAAACTATTGTTTGTTTCTAAATATTATTACACTTTTTAAGCACTTTTACCAAAATCAATGTCTTTTTGCAGCCTTTTTCTCTAATTTTCTTGCAATAAAAAATAATTTATAATATACTATTTTCTAACATTGAAATGGAGGTATTTAAATGGATAAAGTTGTTGGTGTTTCGTTTTCTCCGAGAAGACTGGGGAACTGTGAAATTGCTATTAAGGAGATTGTTAATAATATTCCTGTAGATGTTGATTTTGAGCTTGTTAATATGCATAAGTTTAAAATAGAAAAATGTATTGCATGTTACCAATGTTTATTTAAAAATGGTAAATGCAAAATAGATGATGACTTTTATACGGTTTTTGAGAAAATCATAAATGCCGATGCTCTCATTTTTGCTGTTCCGAGTTATTTTCTCGGACCCAATTCAAGTTTTAAGGTTTTTTTGGACAGATTTTTGATTTCTTACGCATTTTACGAAAAGCTTTATAATAAACCTGCCATCTTAATTTCAACGGCGGGGCTTAAAAACGGAGGAGAAGGATACGTTGATCTTGCTCTGAAATCCGCTGCAAGAGTTCTCAATCTCAATATTAAAGGAAGTGCGATATTTTACGGTGCATTGCCGGGAGAAATACTTCTTAACAATGAATATAAAAACACTTTGAAAACATTGGGTAAAAAGCTTTTTGAACAGGAGATGAAAGCTGATGAAGATGATTTTAGATGCAATATTTGCGGAAGCAACTACTTTGAATTTCACGGAAATAATTTTATAACTTGTCTTGTATGCAAAAACAAAGGAAAAATTGTTACCGAAGATGGCAGTGTTAACGTTTATATAGAAAAGAGCGATGTATTTTTCGGGACAGAAGAAGCAAATTTGAAGCATAAAAAATGGCTTATGAGCATGAAAGAAAGATTCATTAAAGAGAGAGACAAGCTTAAAGAACTTACCAGAAAATATCTGTAATGAATGTTTTATATTTGGATTTATTCAATGGGATAAGCGGAGATATGCTGCTCTCCGCTTTTATCCATGCAGGTTTTCCCCTTAATATTCTTAAAGAATCTGTTTCATGTGTTTTGCCTGAAGATGAGTTTTCAATTGAATATTTTTCTGCAGAATCTGAAAATATCAGCGGCGGTAAAATAAAAATAGAAGAAAAATCCGAATCATACAGAGATTATAAAGCGATTAAAAACATTATCCTTTCTTCTACTTTAAAATCTGATATAAAAAAAATTTCTTTGAGCATTCTTCATAAACTTGCGGAAGCTGAAAGTTATGTCCATAATTGCAATATTGATAATGTTCATTTCCATGAAATAGGTGCTGTTGATACGATTATAGATATTGTGGGAGTTGCTTCTGCAATTGATTTTTTTGAAATATCAAAAATTGCGGTATCTAAAATTCCCGTTGGAAGAGGTGAAATAAAATGTGCTCACGGTGTTCTTCCCAATCCTGCACCGGCAACTGTATTCCTGCTAAAAGATTACAATATTACGGTTACTGAAATAGAAAGTGAGATTACCACTCCCACAGGAGCAGCAATAATTGCCGGTCTTAATGCAGTTCAACAGGAAATGCTCTCTTTTTCTTTGAAACGTGTCGGATACGGATACGGAAGCAAAAAATTAAAGGAAAAAGTTAATTTTATGCGCATATTAATAGGAGAAGAGCCTTGCAGAATTCCTGACGATTCAATATTGGAGATTGAATTTAACATTGATGATATGACAGGTGAAGAGATAGGCTATTTCATTAATGAAGCTGCCAAGAAAAATATTATAGATATTCAGTGTATCCCTTCTTTTACCAAAAAGAACAGACCCGGATATGTTTTTAAAATATTAACCGATAAAATGGATAATCATCTGGCTGCTTTTATTTTTGCTAACACCTCCACTTCTGGATTCAGAATTTCAAGAAAAGAGCGCTACACTATGAAAAGAACATTGGAAAAACAACTTGGAAATTCTATGTTTCAAATAAAGAGGATGGCTGAGGACAGTTTAAACATAAGAAAGTCGAAAATAGAGTTCGACTCTTTGAAAAAAAGAGAAAATTAACGGTATCTTTCAAGATTCGGCTCTAAAAAGATACCGTTAAAAAATTTATCTTCTGCCTGCTGCTGCTCTTTTGGAAGCTTTAAGAGGGTTAACTCTTTTACTTGCATCAACAAATTCAGGCTTTTTATGAGTTGCAAAATTGCATAAACCGTTTTTCCACTTTTTGGAAGGTTCGGGAAATACCATACAATATTTGACGCCTCCGAATTCTTCTATTCTGTCGCATCCTTCACACTGCTCCACAATTGGTTTGCAAGCACCGTCCTTATATTTGCAACCGCTTTTAGACATGAATTTACACTCTTTTTCCGGTTTGTTAGTTGTGCATACCATTTTAAACTCCTTAAATTTTTTGAGGTTTAGCTATTAGCAAAAAAGTATTGCAATGTCAACAGGAAAACAAAATTTAAAATATTTACTCTGTTTACAATGATTTTTACAAAAGCTGGCACCTTTTTTGTTATAAATACTAAAATTAATTGTTTAACGCATTAAAAAAAGAGGAAAATCATATATGTATATATATCAGACAACAATAGATTGTGTAGAAAAGTTTACAGGAATAGGGTTGCATAGTGGCAAAAATGTCACAGTTGTCCTCAGACCTGCAAATGCGGATACAGGTATTATTTTTATCAGAAAAGATAAGGATGACATTCATATTAAAGCAACTGCTTCCAATGTTGTTAATACCACTTTATCCACTGTTTTGGCAGAAAACGGTGCTGAAGTAGGCACAGTGGAGCATTTTATGGCAGCTCTTTACGCTTTGGGTATTGACAATATAATCGTTGAATTGGACGCTCCCGAGATACCTATAATGGACGGAAGTGCGTCACCTTTTATCTATATTCTTAAACGAGCAGGTATTAAAAACCTTATGAAAAGGAAGAAATATATTAGAATCACCGATAATATTGAAATTGCTGATAATGATAAAAAAGTGGGTTTTTATCCTTCCAACTATTCGGAACTCTCTTTTATGCTTGACTATAATCATCCGTTAATAACCAAGCAGTTTTTTCATATTAATCTTTCAAAAGAGTCGTTTGTTGAAGAAATAAGCAAAGCCCGGACTTTCGGTTTTCTTCACGAAGTTGAATTTCTCAGAAGCAGGAATCTTGCTCTTGGTGGTTCTCTTGACAATGCAGTTGTTATTGATAACAATAAAATTTTAAACCCAGAAGGTTTAAGATATGAAAACGAATTTGTAAGACACAAAATTCTTGATGCTCTCGGAGATATTTCCCTTTTAGGATATCCTGTTATAGGAGCTTACAAAGGTATAAAAGCCGGCCATTACCTCAATAACGAACTTTGCAGAAAAACATTGGAATCAACTGACAAATGGGAGATAGTTGAGGCTGAAGAAAAAATTTTTCCAGAGGAGAATGAATTTTTTATATACGAGCAATATCCAGAAGCAGCAGCGGCACTTGGATAGTTTGTTGTTTAATGTTTGTTTAAAAACCAGCTTATTTTGTTTTTAAAAGTTATTTTCATATCTTTAAGCAAATTTTCTTCCGAACCGTATCCTGACAAAAAGTATTCTATTAATTCCAGCTCTATTTTATTGCTGTGGAAATAATTATGCTTCAATACCGATCTTATGAATCTTTTAATATCTTTTAACTTGTTTTTCTCGCTTTTTGAAAAAAAACTTTTGTCAAAGTCTATTAAATATACTTTTTTATCATTGCTGCATAAAAAATTATCCAAGTGCATATCTCCATGTATAATATTCAAATTATGAAGATTTTTGGCGGTTTTACCTGCATTGAAGAAAAGCTCCCCGTTAAAGCTCACGGAAAGCCCCTTTACATTAGAAATTTTTTCAGTAACTATAAATCCTTGAAAAAGAAAGTGTTTTCTGATTAACGAACCTACCGCTTTTGCCGTTGGAAAACCGTTATCATTTAAATAAAGAAAGATTTTAAATTCATTTTCAAATCTTTCAGGAGATAAAAAACTTTCTTTCAGAATATTTCTAAATATGCCTCCGTGCCTGTATTGTCTTATCACCATGTCATTGTAAGTGAAAACAGCTCCTCTACCTGAATAGGCTTCTATTTTTCTGTTGAAATTAGTTATAAGATCGGTTATCTTGTGTTTATATTTTGCAATTGTTAACACTTGGAATTTTTTAAAAGGAAATTTTATAATGTTTGAATCTGTAGATAAATTTTTCATTGTCCCCAGAAACGAAATATACTACGTTAATTTTATTTTGGAAAGCTACGAGCATATAGGCTTTGTTACAACAGTGGATAAATACAAAGCCCTGATAAAAATAACTGTTTCTCCTTTTTTTATCGAAGAATTTGAAAATATCATTTCTTCTCTTCGCAAAGAGACGGATATCGTTGAAATTCAGCCTTAATTTCTTTTTTTATAACGTGATATTCTCCCGTATGTAAAGGTGAAACATGAAAAGGGAAAAAGTGTTTCGCTTTTAAAATCTTTGCAATGTATCCTGCCTGTCTTGCCGTTAGGTGGTATCTTTCTTTTGCTCTTTTCCTTTCGGAATTCAAAAAAGGAGCTTCTATGTATAAAAAGGTTATTTCATTAAAATTTTTTTTAATTTTAGAAACATTTTTTTTGGAAAATTGTATGTCTGTAATATAAGCTAATTTTTCCCCCTCAGTTATTTTTGTAATATTGTCTTTTAAATATTGAACCTTAAATTTTTTCCCGTCAACTTCCAATGTTTTTTCAAGCTGATTTTCATAAATATAATTTTTAAGAGTAGTAAGCCATTTTCCGCTTTCCAAGTTCAAATTTTTCATATTCTTTTTTAAAATGTTAATGTGAAATCTCTCTTCAAAAACATATGATATACAAGGTGTTTTATGGTCAAGAACAATCCCTTTTACCGTATGGTCATCATTTTTTAAAATAATTCCTTTGCTTAATGTAATATCTTTTAACGTCTCTTTTTTGAACTTTTTTTTACATTTGAATATGGCTCTTTTCATTTTGGTATTGTAGATTTCAAATACTTCCACTGTGAAATTGGTGTTGTAATTTTCAACAAGATTCCATGTATAGCCTTGTAATTTTCCGTGAACGTTTTTTATTATGTTTTTGGGTCCGAAAACGCTTAATCTTTTATTTTTACCCAAAAAAGTTCTTATTACTCTGTCAAATCCGTAAAAATGGTCCATGTGAGTATGAGTTACAAAAATACTTTTTATATTTAAAACTTGTTTGTTGGATAATCTGAAAATATCTCCGAGGTCAACGAGATAAGAATAACTTTTACCAAAAAGGGAGATATAGAGTGCAGGGTCTCCAAATGCTCCGTTTAAAATTTTATGTTGGAAAAGATGAACCATTAGAATATAACAACCTTGTTTCTTCCGCTTTCTTTTGCTTTGTATAATGCTTTATCAGCTCTCTTTACAAAAGATTCCACTGTATCGTCTTTTTTCAGGGAAGTCATCCCTATGCTAACAGTAACCTTAAAAGTTTTTTTCTCATAAATTAATTTGGTTTTTTCTATTTTACTTCTTATTCGCTCCGCAATATCAAGGGCTCTCTCCTCTGTTATTTCAGGTAGAAGAACAACAAACTCTTCACCTCCGTATCTTCCGATAAAATCAATGTTTCTTATTACTTTTTTGGTTTGAGCTGCAAAAATTTTCAAAACCATATCTCCTGTTTGGTGTCCGTAGTTGTCGTTTATCTGCTTGAAATGGTCCAAATCAAGCATTACAATAAAAAGGGCTCTACCTGTCCTTTTTGCTTTTTCAACTTCTATTTTAATCCTGTCATTAAAAGAAGCTCTGTTATACACACCTGTTAAACCGTCATACAAAGCTTTTTCTCTTGCTTGATCAAGCTCCTTTTCCAGCTCTTTCAATCTTTTTTGAGATTCCATTATTCTTTCGTTAGCTTCTGACAGTTCTTTTTTCATTATGTCTGTTTTTTCTTTAACCAAAAGAGTTGCTTTGATTATTTCGAATTTTAATTTTTTGATTTCTCCAACATCATCGGTTTCTTTTAATTGAACAATGAAATTATCCAAATGTTTGCTGAAATCGTTCCCTTCACCTATAAAATTTTTTAAAGTGTCGGTCATTAAAAAAATAATATCTTTCAGCTCTTCCTTTTCCTTTTCAACGGAGCTTCTTACAAACTCAAGTTTAAAAAATATATCTTTCAATATTTTTTTAAATTTTTCGGCATCGTTTTGGGAATCCATAGCTTTTAGCTTATTTTCCAAAACTTTTACTTTTTCTTCCAATGATTCGTCCAATTCCAAGAAAATCTGCATGTTTTTCACAAACATTTCAATTATTTCTTTTAAAGTGTCGTCAAGCAGACCTTCATTTTTTCCGAATACTTTTGAGAAAAGAGATTTTTTACCGCTTGCATCAATGTCCCTTTCGGAGAGTTTCTTTATTAAATTATAAAAATCTTTTGAAAGTGAAATGAAATCCTGAGGTTGCTTTGTTTTTTTCAATTTTCTTTCTATTTCGAAAATTTCATAGTCATCTTCGGGGATAGCAATGAATTTTTTTGAAAATTTTATGAAAGTAGTAAAAACTTCCCTAACAGCATCCTCCCATACTTTGCCAGCATCTCCTTTTCTGATAATAATGCTTTTTATTTCTTTTTGTAAATCTGAAAGACGGTTTTTGTAAAACCATTCATCCAGAGGGTATTCATTTGAAATATCTTCCAAAAATTGTTCCACTTTTTCTTTAAATCCGTTGTCTGTAATTTTAAGTAAAAAAATAATTAGAGATGA
>CAZLFW010000166.1:0-4396 GCA_964559045.1 uncultured bacterium | reverse complement strand
AATAACAATAAGTTAAAAACGTTACAAATGTCATTTCAAGTGAAAAATTGTATAATACGAGACCTTTGCACGGTATTTCTATTAATATGGCGAATTTTTCATTTAATATTAATAAGTTATGGTTTCTTCAGTCGCTACGCTCCCTCAGAATGCCCCAAAAAGTCATTCTGACCCTGAGCAAAGCGAAGGGGAAGAATCCATTGTAACTATTTGTTTTTGCTTGCTTGTCCATTCTGTAGTTTTTAAATATTTTTTACCGTGCAAAGCTTTCAATTGATTTTCCAATTAAAATAAAAATTTATTGTATTTTCAAATAATTATTGCCAAAACGTTGTTCAATCCTGAATCTGTATAATTGCCTCAACAATCCCTTCTATTGTAAATTTTTTTGCTTCTATGGAGGGAACAAAGCCTTGTTCTCTCAATGTTTCAGATGTAATGGGACCTATACTAACTAATTTGACTTTTTTTAACCAGTTTTTCACAGGCTCGTTTTTAAACATTTCGAAAAAATTTTTCACAGTTGAGGAACTTGTGAAAGTAATATAATGGATATTTCCGTTTTTCAGGTAGTTGATAACTTCTTCCTTGTTAGTATCAGGTAGAACTGTTTTGTAAACAGTTACCACATCTATTTCACCGCCAAGTTCTTTTATTTTTTCAGGAAGAATTTCTCTTGCCACTTTTGCCCTTGGAAGGAGAAACTTCATACCTTTTAAACCTCTTTTTTTCAAGCCTTCAATAATATATTCAGCTTGATACTTTTCGGGAATAAAGTCAGGCTTTATCCCGAAAGTTTCAAATGTTTCCGCTGTTTTAGGACCAATGGCGCAAATGTTGAGACCGTATAACGCTCTTGAGTCTTTATTTTTTTGAAAGAGTCTTTTGAAAAATATTTTAACACCGTTAACACTTGTAAATATGAGCCAGTTGTATTTTTTGATATTATCAATGGCATTATCAAGTTCTGTCATATTATCAGGCTCGGATATTTCAATGGTTGGAAATTCTATTACATTTGCACCGTATTCGCTTAGGGCTGAAGTAAGAGAGCTTGCCTGTTCTCTTGCTCGAGTGATAATGATATTTTTGCCGAAAAGAGGTTTTTTGTCGAACCACCTTAAAGTTTCTCTTATATTTACAACTTCTCCCACCACTATAATTGCAGGAGCGGTTAATCCTGCTTCTTCAACCTTTTTAACTATATTGGACAATTTTCCTGTAACTGTTTTTTGAACAGGAAGGGTGCCCCATCTCACAAGTGCAATGGGAGTCTCGGGATTTCTGCCGTTTGCAATAAGATTTTCAACAATATTCGGAAGATTTTTAACTCCCATGTAAAATACAATTGTTCCTATTCCCGTGGAAATTTTATCCCAGTGAATTTTGGAATACTCTGTATCGTCCCTTTCATGACCTGTTACAAAAGCAACTGTTGATGTAAAATCTCTGTGAGTAAGCGGTATTCCTGCATATGCGGAAGCTGCAACTCCTGCGGTAATTCCGGGAACAACTTCAAACTCTATACCTTCTTTGACAAGCTCTTCAGCTTCTTCGCCTCCTCTTCCGAAAATATAAGGGTCACCACCTTTGAGTCTCGTAACAATATTTCCCTGCAATGCTTTTTCAATTATTAGCCTGTTAATGTCAGGCTGTTTTAACGTATGGCAGTTTCCTTTTTTTCCCACATAAATTTTTTCCGCATTTTCCTTTGCATAATTGAGAAATTTTTTGTTCGCAAGAAAATCGTATATGATTACATCAGCTTTTTTAATACAGTTAACAGCTTTCAAGCTTATTAAGTCTTCGGCTCCTGGACCGGCACCAACCAAGTAAACTTTGCCTTTGTTCATTAATTCTCCTTTTCTCTTTTCATGTTGTATTTTATAAGACCTTTGCACAGTGTTTTTAACTGTTGCTAAAATTTTTATTTAATATTAATAATTTATGGATTCTTCAGTGGCTATGCTCCTTCAGAATGCCCCCAAAAAAGTCATTCTGACCCTGCGCAGAGCGAAGGGTCAGAATCCACTATAACTGCTTGTTTTTACATGTATATATATTTTATAAAATTTTGCTACTTTTTATTGTGCAAAGTCTTTTTATTGTTAAATTCGAATATCGAAACTCGAAATCCATATTAGTTCAAGGTTCAAAGTTATTCGTTCAAAGTTATGACATATCATATTTATAGTAATTAATTGTAATTAGTTATATTTAAAACTACTAAATCCTAACAACTATTAAGAACAATTATAAACCTCTTCAAGTACATCCTTTCCGCCTGATTTCAATATTTTTTCCGCAAGTGTTACGCCAAGCACAGCATAATCGGATACCTTCCCTGATATTTCGGATTTTATGAGTTTTTTGCCGTCAATGCTTGAGACAAATCCTTTTAATTTTAAAATATTATTTTCGGTTTTACCGTAGCATCCTATGGGAACTTGGCATCCTCCTTCAAGAGTTCTTAAAAAAGCTCTTTCCGCTTCCACTTCAAAAAAAGTTGTGTCATCTTTTAAAAAAGACACTATTTCCAAAATTTCATTATCATCTTTTCTCAGTTCGATTCCAAGCGCTCCCTGACCAATTGCAGGTATCATAAGGGACGAATCGAGAAACTCTGTGATTCTGTGCTCCAATCCCATTCTTTTTAATCCTGCGGCAGCAAGAATAATCGCATCAAACTCTTTATTGTCAAGCTTTTTTAGCCTTGTGTCAACATTGCCTCTTAAATCTTTGATTTTTAAATCATTTCTCAAATTTATAAGCTGAGATTTTCTTCTTAAACTGCTTGTTCCAACAATACTGTTTTCAGGTAAATCATTTAGCTTTATTCCGTTGTTGGAAACAAAAGCGTCTCTGTAGTCTTCTCTTTCCGTAATAACAGGGAGGTAAAGTCCTTCCGGAAAAAATGTGGGAACATCTTTCATGCTGTGAACTGCAATATCCACTCTTTTTTCAAGAAGAGCTTCCTCGATTTCTTTTACAAACAGACCTTTTCCTCCCACAAGCGCAAGAGGAACATCAAGTATTTTATCGCCTTTGGTTTTTATTATTTCAAGGTTTACTTTGATATTTTTATGGTATTGTTCTATTTCAGATTTTATGTGATTAGCCTGCCAAAGGGCGAGCTTGCTTCCTCTTGTGCCTATTGTAATTGTCTTCATTATAATTAGCTCCTTTATAGGTTGAAAATGTTTTTTATTGCTTCTAAGTAATATCCGCTGTTGCTGTTTTTTTTAAGATTTACCGAAGGTTCGTGGAGAAGTTTGTTAATTATCGAATGTGTAAGATATTGAACAATCTCTTTTTGATTCTCATCCAAGCCGTTTAATTTTTTTAGAAATTTTTCCGTCTCTTCTTTTCCTATATCCTCGAATTTTTTTCGCAGCTTTTTTATAACAGGAACCACATTCAATGATTTTATCCATTCCATAAACGCTTCGGTTTCTTGCAGAACTATTAATTCTGCTTTTTCAGCCTCGTTTTTTCTTGATTCCCAATTTTTTTCAACCACCTGCCTCAAATCATCAATGTCGTATAGATATATGCTCTCTATGTCGTTAACTTTAGGGTCAATATCACGTGGAACAGCAATGTCTATCATAAATATGGGCTTCTGTTTTCTTGATTTGGCTATTGGTTTTAGTTTATCATATGTGAGAATATAATGCGGTGCACCTGTTGAACTTATAACTATGTCAGTTTTTTCAAGAAACATGTCCAGATTGTCAAATAGTATGGGATGCCCGTTAAACTCTTTTGCAAGTGCTTCCGCTCTTGAATATGTCCTGTTTGCAATGAAAATTTCCGAAGCTCCGTTTGACAAAAGGTGGCGTGCTGCCAATTCACACATTTCACCTGCGCCTATAAGCATAATTTTTTTATTTTGAAGGGTTTCAAAAATCCTTTTTGCCAATTCAACAGCAGCAAAACTTATTGAGACTGCACTGCTTGCTATTTCAGTTTCTGTTCGAACCTTTTTAGCCACAAAAAAAGCTTTGTGCAGCAGTTTGTTAAGAATTATTTTACTTGCCTTCAAATCCGTTGAAAATCTGTAAGCGTCTTTGAGCTGACCAAGTATTTGCGGCTCTCCAACAACCATTGAATCAAGGCTTGCACCCACCCTGAAAATGTGTCTCACTGCATTTTTATTTTTATGTATGTATAAATGCTCTTTAAAATTATTTTCGCTTATATTGTGGAACTCGGAAATAAATTTTACAACTTCTTTTTCAAGAATATTTTCATCATATTCGCTTACTGCATAAATTTCAACTCTGTTGCATGTGGATAGAATAAGTGCTTCGGAAATAGTTTGGTTCTCAGTTAACCTTTGTAACGCATCGTTTATCCTATGTTCCTGAAAGGCTATTTTTTCTCTGATTTCAAC
>CAZLFW010000165.1:0-11291 GCA_964559045.1 uncultured bacterium | reverse complement strand
CAGCTAAAAAACATATAAAAAACAATACATTTACAGAATTTAGGAAACAATTTGACTATTATGGAGTTTAAAAAAGTAAAAATAATGATTCTTTTTCCTTAATCAATTCTATACAACTACAAGTTAGATGCTTAATGTTGAAAAATATTGCATTATCATTTTTAGCGGAAAGCAAGAATATATTATAAATATTAAGAAACGGAGGATGAAATGGCTGATATTAAATTTGAAATTGTAAACACTCTCGGAACTCTTTCAGAATCAGGTAAAGGCTGGAAGAAAGAGATAAATCTTGTTTCATGGAACAACAGAAAAGCAAAAGCCGATATAAGAGATTGGGATGAGTCTCATGAAAAAATGAGAAAAGGCATTACTTTAACAAAAGAGGAGCTTAAAGAATTGAAAAGAATATTAAATGAAACAGATATTGACTCATTGGACATGGCATAGTATTTAATGTATTAATTTGTATACATTGCATTGTTTGTATTTAAAAGTATACAGTATAACTTTGAATACATTTCCCGCATGGTTGCTTGACATTGTAAAATGATAAATAATTTTAAGCTATTAAAATATAGTTGTTTAATGCTGTTTAAATGGCATACAGATTGCACTTTATAAAAAGTTTACAATTTTAAAAATTCTAAAAATTTTAAAAATAAATTTATCAATATAGAGGAGTAAAAAATGAGATACTCGGAAACAGGTTATAACTTGGAAATTGATTTAACCAAAGGAACAGTTGAAAGAGTTGAAAGCGATCAGAGACTTACTGAGGAATATCTCGGAGGTTTGGGAACCAATGCGAAAATTCTGTGGGATAGGGTGCCGCCTGAGGTTGATGCTTTTTCACCTGACAACTTGCTGATTTTCAGTGCAGGTCTTTTATGCGGGACTCCTGCTCCGGGAGCAAACAGGACTATGATTTCAGCTATTTCGCCTGCTACCAAAATGATGGGATTTTCCATGATTGGAGGGTATTGGGCTCCGGAACTGAAATATGCGGGATATGACAAGATAATAGTGAAGGGTAAAGCTCCCAATCTCGTATATCTGTATATTAACAATGACAAGGTGGAAATTAGAGATGCCTCGCATTTGAAAGGTAAAAGCACTTACGATACCATTACGGAAATCAAGGATGAAGTGAAAGACAAGAATACACAGGTTCTTGCCATAGGTTTGGCAGGTGAAAACAGGGTGTTTTTCGCTTCCATTGAAACGGAAACAAGTAGTGCAAGCAGGCTCGGGCTTGGAGCTGTAATGGGAGATAAAAATCTCAAAGCAGTTGCAGTAAGAGGCACAAAAGACATTAACATTGCAAAACCTCTTGAATTTATGGAAGAGTGTAACAAAATCAATCAATACATAGATTACAGATTAAAAAATCCGCTTCCCGGTATTCCAGGAATTTTGTCAATGATAGGCTCTCCTCAGGAAATGGCTGTTAATGACGAAAAATGGCATACAATAAGTTTTGCATGGGGCAATGCAAGGCACAGACGAAAAGATTTTTGGAATGACAAAATAGAAGAACAGTGGACAGAGACAATGGAGAAAGCAAGAAAAAGGCTGATAGGATGCTATAATTGCATGGCAAAATGTCACGGTATTTTGGAAATTCCTGGTTATCCCACGTATGTTATGAAGTGTTTTTCAAAACTTACATATGTAATGGCTGCAATGTCGGACAGTCTTGAATTCGGACTTAAAATTACCGCACTTGCACAGTCCTACGGTGTGGACGGTTATACAACACCTCAGCTTATGGCTTTTGCTCTTGAGCTCTATGAAGACGGAATTTTAACAGACAAAGATATGGAAGGAATGCCGGAAAACAATGAAGAGAGATTTTTTTGGCTTCTTGACAGAATAGTAAGAAGAGAAGGCATTGGAGACATATTGGCTGACGGTGTTTATTGGGCAGCTCGTAGAATAGGCAAGGGTGCGGAAAAATACGACCATAACACAATTAAAAAACATGAGCAGATTCCCATTAAATTGGGAATGTTGAATCCTATTTACTATTTAATGTGGTCAACTGGAGAGAAAATAAACATTACACAGATAGAAGGTCAAATACCCCAAGCACCTCTTTCAAAAGAAGAGAGAGAGGAGTTTGTAAGAGACTGGGTCCATGTTCCCACAGGCAAAGAAGAGAAATTCAAGCAGTTTATTCTCGAATGGGGAGACGAAGGCAAAGTTTTTCCGTTTTGGCCCCCAATTGACACTATTTGCGAGCTTGTTGAATGGCAAGAGATTATGCACTATATAGACGATTCACTTGGGCTTTGTGCGGGATTATCTTCATTCCCTTTGAAACCTGCTTATCATATTCATAATCTGCCTCTTTTTGTGGAATACGGAACAGGAATGGAAATGACAGAGGAAAAGCTGTGGGAAACAGCTACGAGAGTAAGAACATTGGTAAGAGCTAACAATATTAGACGAGGTCTCAGAAGAAAAGACGAAAAACCGCCTGAAGATCATTGGAAAAAAAGATTTCCCGAATACGAAGCAAAACTTATGGAAGAGTATTACAAGTTCAGAGGTTGGAACGAAGAAGGCATTCCCACTCAGGAAACTTTAACCAAACTGGGGCTTGAATATGTTTATGAAGATTTCGTGAAAAGAGGAATTTTAAAATAAGAAACAAATCGAAAGGAGTGTTCACTGTGAACGGGGAGAAAAAGACAAGAATTATTAAAACAATAAAAGTTGATATTGAAAAGTGTCACGGTTGCAGGGCATGTGAAGTTGCATGTGCTGCATTTCATTCCATACCCAAATACAGCAGCGTCAATCCTGCAAGGTCGAGGATAAGGGTTATAAGAGACGAATTGAACAATGTATTTTTGCCTATACGTGCAGGTGCGTATACCAAATCGGAATGTGCAGGAAGGCAGACATACATAATTGACGGTAGAGAATACGGAGAATGTAATTTATGCAATGCTTCATGTCCTGCGCGTGATTTGTTTAAAGAGCCTGACTCGGGACTTCCCCTAAGGTGCGACATGTGTGAGGACGACCCTGATTTGGAAGTGCCCATGTGTGTCAAATGGTGTCTTGTTGATGCGCTTGTGTATGAAGAAAGAGAAGAAGAATATGAAGACGAAATAAAGTTTGACGATATGGAAACCGCAATAGAAGACCTTGTTGATAAGTTCGGTTTGGACAAGGTTATAGACGGTATTGCTCGATTAACAAAAAAGGCTTAGAGAGGAGTCCGACAGAGTGGAAACAGTAACCCCTTTCAAAGAAATAATAGAAGAAGTTAAAGAGATTGGCGGAGATATTGCCAAATTATGTTTTCAATGTGGAATTTGCGATACTGTTTGTCCTTGGAACAGAGTGAGAGATTTCAGTATCAGAAAAATAATAAATCAGGCAATATACGGGTTATCAGAAGTGGAAAGTGAAGAAATGTGGCTTTGCTCCACTTGCGGAAAGTGTATGCAGAGATGCCCGAGGGGCGTTAAACAGATTGACGTGTCTGTTGCTTTAAGGCGGCTTAGCACCGAATATCAAGTTTTTCCCGCTTCTGTTAAGCCTGTTAGAACTGTTATAGGAGGATTGGTTGCAGACGGTAATCCGTTTGGTGAGGAAAAAAAGAGCAGAGCTGACTGGGCAAAAGGAAAATCCGTTAAAAAATTCTCCGAAGGAACCGAGATTTTATATTTTCCGTGCTGTTATCCAAGCTATGACAAAAGACTTAGAAACGTTGCTGTTGCAACTGTTGAAATTCTTAAAAAAGCAGGAGTTGATTTCGGAATATTGGGGAATAAAGAAAACTGCTGCGGTGAAAGCGTTAGAAAAACAGGAGACGAAGAGCTTTTTAAAACTTTGGCAAAAGAAAATATTAAAACTTTTATTGATGCAGGAGTAAAAAAAATATTGGTTTCGTCACCGCACTGTTACCATACTTTTAAAAACGAATATCCGGAATTCAGTGTGAATTTCGAAGTTGTTCATATTACCGAATTTATATTTCAGCTAATAGAAGAGGGACGACTGAAGCTTAAAAAAGATTACTATAGGAAATTAACATATCACGATCCTTGTTATCTCGGAAGGCATAACGGCATTTACAACGAGCCGAGAGATGTTTTGAAACATATCTCAGGAGTGGAATTATTGGAAATGCCTGATGCTTTTGAAAACAGTCTCTGCTGCGGAGGAGGCGGCGGAAGAGTATGGATGGAAACGTTAAAAGAGGAACGATTTTCCAATCTCCGAATTGAGCAGGCTGTGCAGGTAGGTGCGGAAGAGCTTGTTACTGCTTGTCCTTATTGCATTGCAATGCTTGAAGACAGCAGAGTTGTAATGAATATGGAAGATAAAATAGAAATAAAGGATATTACCGAAATAGTGGCTGAAGTTATTTAATTTTACTTAGAATATGGAACTTTTCGCTGAAAATGTAAATTGTTTTGTTTTTGAAAAACAGAAATGGAAAAAGGCTTTTATCCCTGTTCCGAGAGAAGCTGAATTAACTGTTAATATTAACGGGAAAAAGCTGGTATCCATTTTATGCACTCCTTACAATTTGGAATATCTTGTATTGGGATTTTTATATTCGGAAAGTATTATTAAATCAGCGGATGATTTTGAAAAATTTAACATTGATTCCGAAAAATACATAGCAGATGTTTATATAAAAAACAGGAATTATAAAATTCCCGAAAACAGAATTTTAACTTCCGGATTTGGTAAAGGCACCATGTTTGAAGCTGAAGGAAGAGGAATTGATACAGATTTTAAAATAAAACCGGAAAAAATTTTTTCTCTTGTAAAACAGCTTAACAGCAGTATGGAGCTGTATAAAACAAGCGGTGGCGTTCATGCTTCTGCTTTAGCTAACCATGAACGTATTCTTTCAATTGCGGAAGATATAGGAAGACATAATACTTTTGATAAAATTCAAGGGGAATGTTTGAAAAAAAATATTTTAACAAGGGATTGCATCGTAATAACAACAGGAAGGATTTCCTCGGAAATGCTTCTCAAAGCATCGAGAATGGGTTTGCCTGTTGTTGTTTCAATGAAGTCGCCAACTGGGAATGCAGTTGCATTTGCCGAAAAACTTAACATTACTCTTATTGGTAAGGCAAAAGGTGAAAAAATAGTAGTTTACACCAATGCTCACAGATTAAAAGAGCATTGATAATATTCCAAAACATTATATTTTCGGAGGGAGATAAAAGTGAACATAGAATCTATAGAAGGACAGCTTCTGCTGAAAACCCTGAAAGAGAGAAATCTCGGTGACGTAATGGTTGTGGGAGGCGGTATAAGCGGTATTCAGGCTTCTCTTGACCTTGCCAATTCGGGATTTAAAGTTTACCTTGTTGATAAAGGTCTCTCAATTGGCGGGCACATGGCTCAGCTTGACAAGACTTTCCCCACAAACGAATGTTCCATCTGAATACTTTCGCCTAAACTGGTCGAGGTCGGCCGGCATCAAAACATAGAAGTTTTAACATATACGGAAGTTCGGGATGTTTCAGGAGAACCTGGAGATTTTACGGTTACGTTAAACAAAAAAGCAAGATATATAAAGGAAGATTTATGCACAGGATGTTCAACCTGTGTGGAATATTGTCCCATACTGGTTCCTGATGCTTTTAATCAGGATTTGAATCCCAATAAAGCGATTCATATATATTTTTCACAGGCAATTCCGCTTATTACATACATTGATGAGGAGCATTGTCTTTATTTGAAAGAAAACAAATGCGGGATATGCGAGAATGTTTGCGACTTGGATGCTATAGATTTCACGCAAAAAGACGAAAAGGTGGAAGTTAAGGTTGGTGCTGTTATTTTTTCAATGGGATTCGAACCTTTTGACCCGAAAGTTAGAGCCGAATATAAATACGGCGAATATCCCAATGTTGTAACAAGCATGGATTTCGAAAGAATGTTAAGCTCCACAGGTCCTTATGAAGGAGAAATATTAAGACCTTCCGACCGTAAACATCCTAAAAAGATAGCATGGTTGCAATGTGTAGGTTCGAGACAGGTGCTTGAAGGAGCGAATAGTTACTGTTCTTCCGTTTGCTGCACATACACTCAGAAACAGGTTATTTTGACAAAAGACCATTATTCCGACACCGAATGTGTTGTTTTCCATAATGATATACGTGCTTACGGAAAAGATTTCGAAAGATATTTTAAAAGGGCAAAGGCTCTTGACAATGTGCGGTTTATCAGAAGTTATGTGACAATTATCGGTGAAACACCGGAAAACAACAATGTTTTAATAAGATACTCCACTCCTGACAGCGGGGTAAAAGAGGAGGAGTTTGACCTTGTTGTATTGTCCGTGGGACTGAATCCTCCAGTTGACGGAAAAGAGCTTGCGGAAAAGTTCGGGATTGAGATTGTCCCTCACGGGTTTTGCAAAACAGACGAATTTAACCTGATAAAAACTTCTAAAAAAGGAATTTTTGTAAGCGGTGCGTTTCAAGGACCTCTTGATATACCTGAGTCTGTTTTTACTGCAAGCGGTGCTGTTTCCCAATGCGGAGAATTTTTAAATTACAGAAGAGACAAACTAACAGTTGAAAGAGAATATCCCGAAGAAAAAGACGTTACTTCCGAAGAGCCGAGAGTCGGTGTGTTTGTATGTCATTGCGGGGCAAATATAGGCAGGGTTGTTGATGTTCCTGCTGTAGTTGAATATTCTCTTACATTGCCCTATGTTGTATATGCGCAGGAGCAGCTCTTTTCATGCTCTACAAATTCGGCAAAAGAGATTACAGACGTTATTAAAGAGAAAGGTTTAAACAGGCTTATTGTTGCTGCATGCAGTCCGAGAAACCTTGAGCCAACTTTCAGAGATTCTTTGAGAGAAGCAGGTATTAATCAATATTTTGTGGATATGGCAAATGTCAGGGAGCACTGTTCATGGGTTCATTCCAAAGAGAAAGAATCAGCCACTGAAAAGACCAAAGACCTTGTGAGAATGTCCCTTGCAAGGACAATTCATTTGGAGCCCATAGAAGATATTGAACTGTCAGTTGATAAAAGAGCATTGGTTCTCGGCGGAGGTGTTGCAGGAATGACATGTGCTTTAAGCATTGCCAATCAGGGACACGAAGTTTATCTCATAGAAAAGGAGAAAGAGCTTGGCGGAATGGCTCGAAAAATTTATTACACACTTGAGGGGCAAGATGTTCAAGCGTATTTAAAAGAGCTCATTAACAAGGTTAATTCAAATCCGTTGCTTCACGTGTTAACTGATGCAACAATTGTTCATGCCACGGGATATGTGGGTAATTTTATAACAACTGTTGAGTCCGAGGGCAGAACTTTTGAGATTAAACACGGAGCAACTGTTATCGCAACAGGCTCGGAAGAGTATAAGCCTACGGAATATTTTTATGAAGAAAACGAAAAAGTTATTACGCAAACCGAATTGGAAGAAAAAATAGTTACAAAAGACGAAACAGTTGAAAGCTCCGAAACAATTGTAATGATTCAGTGTATAGGGTGCAGAAACGAAGACAGAAATTACTGTTCGAGAATATGTTGCAGCAGAGCTGTTAAAAATGCTTTAAAGCTTAAAGAATCAAAGCCTGAAACAGATGTTTACATACTTTTCAGAGATATGAGAATGTATGGTTTCAGAGAAGATTATTACAGGGAAGCTGCAAATAAAGATGTTAAATTCATAAGATATGATGTTGACAATAAGCCTGAGGCTGAAATTGCAAAAGAAGGGGGAAAAGAAGTTATTAAAGTAACGGTTCCAGAATACATTATTGGTAAAAAATTGGAAATTAATGCTGATTTGCTTGTGCTTTCCACTGCTGTTGTGCCTCTTGAGGATAACGGAGAAATAGCGAAAACATTTAAAGTGGCGTTAAGCCCTGACGGATTTTTTCAGGAAGCTCATGTTAAGCTGAGACCTGTTGATTTTGGTGCTGACGGAGTATTTTTGTGCGGAACAGCACATTATCCCAAGCATATACAGGAATCTGTCAATCAGGCATACGGTGCAGCGGGAAGAGTATTGACTCTTTTATCCCATGACAAAGTTAAAGCTTCAGGCTCTGTTTGCGAGGTTAATGAGAAAAAATGTATGGGATGCGGAGCATGTGTTGAAGTGTGCACCTACGGTGCAATTGAACTTTTTGAAGAGAGAAGGGTTAAAAAAGCGAGAATTAATCCTGTGCTTTGTAAAGGAGACGGTTTGTGCACGTCAAAGTGTCCTACAAAAGCCATTAAATTGAAACATTTTACCGATGAACAGATATTAAGCGAAATTGATGCTTTGATAGGAGAAGTTGTTTAAAAAGAAAGGAGTGGAATTGTAATGAGTGCCGCAGTTAAATTTAAACCTAATATAATCGGATTTGTATGCCATTGGTGAGGATACGGTGCTGCTGACCTTGCTGGAGTTTCCAGAATTCAATATTCAACAGAAATAAGGCTTATTCGTGTAATGTGCAGCGGAAGAGTTGACATTTCCTTTGTGCTTAAATCTTTTTTTAACGCTAATGACGGAGTTTACATAGGTGCTTGTAAACTTGACGAATGCAATTACACTACACACGGAAATTATCATGCTTTAAAAATGGTTATCCTCTGCAAAAGAATACTCGAATATGTAGGCTTAAATCCGGAAAGATTGAGATTGGAATTCATGTCTGCTGCGGAGGGAAATAAATTTGCAGAAACAGTAGAGAGTTTTACAAATAAAATCAAACAAATAGGTGCTTTTGCCAAAAGCGAAGGTTTGGATGTCCGAGAAGTTAAAGATAAGATAGAGAAAATAATGGCTTTGGTTCCTTACATTAAGATAGCAACAAGGGAAAAGTTGCTGGCTCCGGTTAGTAAAAATCCTAATGATTGGGAAAATATATTTACTTTGGATGAAGTAAAAGAGCTTTTGGAAAATGTGCCTTCATATTATATTGACCCCGATAAATGCCAAGCTTGCGGAACATGTTTCAGAAGATGCCCGGAAGATGCCGTTATTGGCGGTAAAAACCTCATTCACATTATAAATCAGGATAAATGTATAAAATGCGGAACATGTTACGAAGCTTGTCCGCCTAAATTCGGTGCAATTATGAAAATAACAGGAGAACCTGTTCCAGAGCCTGTTCCTGAAGAGAAAAGGGCAATAGACAGGAAGAAAAAGAACAAATAAAAAAGAGAGGTGTGCAATGGAAGAAAACGTTAAAAAAGTTAAAATCAGACTTATGGAGTTAAACGACTATGATGCCATTGTGCAAATTGACGAAAAAGTGAACAAAATCGCAAGACCAGAATATTACAAACTTAAATTCGAAAAACTTGTTGAATCCAAAGATTATGTGCCCACGTCTCTTGTTGCTGTTGACGAAAATGGAAAGGTTGTAGGATTTATAATGGGTGAGCTTTTCAGGGGTGAATACGGTATTTCTGAGGACAGAGCAACTCTTGATACAATAGGAGTTGATCCTGATTTTCAGAATTTCGGAATAGGAAGACAGTTAATAGAAGAGTTTTTGGAGCATTTGAAAACTCTTGGTGTGGAAAAAGTAAATACCCTTGTGAAATGGAACGACTCTCAACTGATAACTTTTTTCAGTGTTAACGGTTTTGTGCCTTCGAAAATGATTAATCTTGTGAGAAATATTTAGTTTTCAAACAAAGAGGCACTGTAGCGGTGCCTCTTTGTTTTTTGCTTCCAGAGTATTTTTCAATAGTGTGCTTGTTCTTTTTTTAAAAATGAGAAGATTCTTAAAAATAATTAAAGACCTTCGCACGGTATTTCTATTAATACAGTAATTTTTTTGTTTAATATTAATGATTTATGAATTCTTCAGTCGCTATACTCCTTCAGAATGACCCCAAAAAGTCATTCTGACCCTGAGCAAAGCGAAGGGGAAGAATCCATTGTAACTATTTGTTTTTGCTCGCTTGTCCATTTGTAGTTTTTAAATATTTTTTACCGTGCAAAGCTTTCAATTATTTTAAATTCACCCATATACCTTGATTTCTGTAAATAATGGATAGAGTTTTCAAACCGTAATTAGATATTAATTTCATAATATTTTCATCCGGACTCCAAATAGACCAGCTATTGTTATTCCATGTCCATATTGTAATAACTTTGTTTAATTGGAAAAAACCGCCGATAAAATCCATAAATACATCAAATCCCATTCCTGACAACAGATGCCAGCCACTGGCATTGGTAATAGGTTTTATTATGTTGTCGGGAATTTTCTTATAAACAGCCTGAAAATTTATTATATTGTGAGCCTCTTGGCTATTATCTTTACTTAAATGAGCTGAATTTTTAATTTTAGCAATATATCTGAGTCCGGGAATGATTAGATTTGGTATTTCAGATATATCAATATTTTTAGTAACATTGTCTCCATAATACCAATTAGCAAAAATCGCTTTTGTGTAGGGTAGTATTTTTGCGGCAGCCTGTGTGTTAGGATCATTCCAGTTGTTAGAATTAGCTATATAAAGTGATACCCCGATATTAGAAATATTATCATTTCCTTCCCATGAAATAACAGGAAAATTGTTTACATCAAGAGAACCGAGAGAGTGATTAAAATTTTTAAGATAATCAGCATATTTAGTAAAATCTGAAAAACTATATGAGAATGTTTTATTGTCGTATTCAAGAAAAAAAGTAACATTGTCTATTAAATTTAACATATTATCGTAACCATCTTTGTCGTAATTGAAAGAGAATTCCTGAGGAAAAATTTTGGCGGTAAACTCATAAGCATTCAGATAGTAAGGATAAGCATTTCCAAGTGCAATGGAATACTCCATATTTTTTGTAATATTGTCATTTATCTTTATATAAGCATGAGCTTTGAAAGGATTTAAATTTTTTGAATCAACTTTAAGCAAAAAGTATAATAAATAGGCATCAAACGATTCTTTGGTATTGTTGTCATAATATCTAACAACAGATGGATTAAATATTATGGGATAAAGCGTGCCTTCGTAAACTTCTCCTTTTCCGAAATTTATAACCATAGCATTTATAGATGCGGCAAATAAAAAAATTACTGTTACAATTGCAAATAATCTTTTTTTCATAGCCCTTCCTCCTCATGAATATAAATTTAACAATCTCTAACTAATGTGTGATTTTATGTATTTGTATACGAGTTACCTGTCACCCGTAGTCGTGATATGAGAAAAGCATATTTTTAACATATCTACTCATGGACATGATAAAAAACTCAGCAATTTAAATTTTAAAAACTTGAACTTTAAACTAACAACTATTAACCTGTCAATTTTCATGAAAAAAC
>CAZLFW010000164.1:0-2984 GCA_964559045.1 uncultured bacterium | reverse complement strand
TAAATGATCAATAAAGTGCCGAAAGGATGGAAGATGGTTAATACAAAACCAAATGCAAAATCCAACAGCAATTTTTTTTTAATGTTCTTATAAAGCTTTTTAATTTGAAATAACATCTATAATATTTCAAAAACTTTGAACTTTGAACCGATAACTGTAAACTATTTAAGGGCGTTAGCCCGAAAAATCTCTTGCTTCAAGGTTGGTTTTGTATAAATCCCAAATCCCAAATAAATTCGAATATCTAAATCCGAAACTCGAAACAAATTAGTCGTTAGTCATTAGTAATTGTAATTCGTAGTAATTCATTGTAATTCATAGTTATTCGTAGTAATTTGATTATTAATTGTAATTAGTTGTAATTTGTAGTAACTAAAAGTATAAATTAGAATCTCCAAAAAAACAATTTTCAAATAAAAATCTTTGCAAGGCATGAATTTCAGAAAAGATGTGTTGGATTATTTGAGTATTATACAGTAAATAACAGCTTTTTAGCCCTACCCGATATTGTTGTAATAATAGAATAATATGCAGTATTCATAATTTTATTTGTCGTGAAAAACCATGCAAAGCTTTTTATATTATTATTTAAGTATCGCTAAAAACTTATTTCACAAATGCTTATTTTGGGTATATAAATTTTTTAAATTATTTTTTTATAACAAAATTCACAATAAAAGTATGTAATTATAATCACAATTTTAAAAATATAATTGACTTTTTTAAATTTATTTGTAATTTTTATAAAATATTTCAGAGGGATTTTAAATGAAAAAATTAATATCCATACTTTTAATGATTCTACTTGCTGGATGCGGTGGCTCATCAACGGTTACGCAGACAGACATTACAATTGTAGGCACAGCCGATTTGCAGGGGCTAATGACTTCGTCCACAGTTGATATTGACCTTGACAACGACAGTGTAAAAGAACAGCATTCAATGGGTGGAATGGGAAGAATTGCCACAATTATAAAAAACGCAATAAAAGCTGACCCTGATACAATTGCCGTTTCAACAGGCGACGACCTTATGGGAGAGTTCTTTCATCAATTTAAGGGCAAAGCGATTTTTTCACTTATGTCATCAACGGGATACAGGTTTTACGCATTTGGGAACCATGAATTTGACAAAGGAAGCGATATTTTATCAGCAGCTCTTGACAATGCGTCTTTTACCCCGTTATGCACCGATTTGGATGTTTCTGCATCAGCTCTTAACGGCAAATGCAAACCATATATTATCACTGAAACCAAAGGTGTTAAAATTGGCTTTTTTTCTTTAATGACGGAAGAATTTCCTTATATTACCCTTGAAAACAAAGTTAAATTCATCGGAGACAATATTGAGACAGCGAAGAAAACAGTTAAACTGCTAAAAGACAAAGGGGCAGATATAATTATAGCACTAACTCACATAGGCGAAGAAAACGACATAAACCTTGCAAAAAATGTAAACGGAATAAACCTAATATTTGGCGGCCATTCCCATAAATATATTACTTCACCTCTTCATGTTAACAATACAATAATTGTTAACGGAGGAGAAAAAGGCGTATATGTTGTGAAAGTTATTTTATCTCTTGATGAGAATCGCAAACTTAACATTCAAAAAAGCAAAGTCACCTTGCTACCCGTTTATGAAGCGGTTAATGCTGATACATCGGTGGAATCCCGAATCGCTTTGTATGAAAAAATGCTTCCTCCTGCTATTGTTCTCGGCAAAACCTTAAAGGATTGGAATTTAACCGTTGAAGAAATCAGATACAACGAGTCCAATGTTGCAGATATGATAAACGACCTTTTCAAAGATCAATTTAATGTGGACATTGTATTAAACAATTCAGGAGCTTTCAGGGGGAAAAAAATTTATCCTTCCGGAGATATTACAGACAAAATGCTTCAAGAAATTGATGAGTTTTCCAATTATGCGTATATTTTCAAATTAAAAGGAAAATATATTAAAGAAGTTTTGGAGCACAGTGCTGCAAGTTACGGTTCAGGAGCTTTTTTGCAGGTCTCAGGAATCAAGTTTGAAATTAATTTAAATGCTCTGCCTCAAATAATTGAAAATGACGCAATTATCCAAAAAGGAGAAAGGGTTACTAATATTAAAGTTTTTGATAACAACACATGGAAAGAGCTGGATATGGAAAAAACTTACTCCCTTCTAAGCAATGATTATCTTGTAAGCCACAGTGGTGACAAATATTTTTGGTTTAAAAAATACGGCACCGATTTTAAAAATACTTATACAACATTCTACTCAATTATGGAAACTTATCTTCAAAAACACGGAGAACTTACACCACCTAAAAAAGACGGTAGAATTACAATAAAAAAATAACATGTTTAATCCTGTTAAATTTGAAAAATTGTTATATCCTAATTAAATTCGAATATCGAAATTCGAAATCCGAAACTAATTAGTTCAAGGTTCAAAGTTGTTGGTTCAAGGTTATCAGTTCAACGTTCAAAGTTGAATTAGTCGATAGTCAATAGTCGTTATCCTAATCCCTAAATCCCAAATACTAATATTTCCATTCCTTTCTCATATATTCGACTGTTGCCTGTTATTTCCAAACTCATTGGATCAAAAAAAAGAATCTCTGATTCACAATATTTCCTTATAGTATCTTTTATTTCTGTTCCTGTATTCTTTTTTAACAAAAATTTGCCTTTTTCAACTATTTCCTTTGCTATATATTCAAATAGTTCTCTTTTGCCTTTATCTTTTTCATTTGTTAACAAATCCACTATCTCAGTATATGCTAAAAATGCTTTTTCTTCCAAATAATTTCTTAAATTTTCTGTATTCTCTTTTTCTCTTAGCAATTTTTGAACTCTCGGAATACTTCCTCCAAAATATTCCCATATTATATCTATCTCTTTACCGCTAAATCCTTCTTCTTTTAACCATTTTTCCGTTGTGATTTTATCAAGATGCATTATTTTATAAAAATGACTTGTCTCTTTTAACTTAGC
>CAZLFW010000163.1:0-3022 GCA_964559045.1 uncultured bacterium | reverse complement strand
ATTCTCACCGCATGGTTTAAGGTTTTTTTAACATTCATTCCTGTTAAAGCCGAAACCTTTAGAACAGGAGCATAATTCACAAATTGAAGCTCTTTTTTAACCTGAGAAATATATTTTTTTTCATCAATGCCCCGCTCTTTTATTTTATCCCATTTGTTTAAAACAAGCACAACCCCTTTTCCTTTTGCATCAATGAGATGAGCAAGAGCCTTGTCCTGATGAGTAATACCTTCACTTGCATCAACCATTAAAAAAAGAACATCGCTTCTTTCAATTGTTGTAATAGCTTTAATCACAGACATTTTTTCAAGCTTGTAACTGATTTTGCTCTTTCTTCTGATACCAGCCGTATCAATAAGCAAAAAATCCTTGTTGTTAAACTTGAAAACAGTATCAACAGAATCACGCGTTGTTCCCGGAATATCGGAAACAATCACTCTTTCAAAACCTAAAATCTTATTGGTAAGCGATGACTTGCCAACATTGGGACGACCAAGCAAACCTATTTTAATGCTGTTTTCATCTTCTTCATATTCATACTCGGGAAGAAGAGACTCTATTTTTTCAAATAAAGGCTCCAAGCCTCTTTTTTGAGCTGCTGATACAAGAAAAAACTCATTTTTTCCAAGCTCGTAAAATTCGGAAACTGATTTCTCTTCGTTTTTTGTGTCAGCTTTATTTAAAACAGTTAAAAATTCTTTTCCCTGCTTTCTCAAAAAATTAACAAGCTCCTTGTCTATGGGAGTCAAACCCGCTCTAATGTCAAGCACTGCAAGCACAAGGTCGGCTTCTTCAATTGCAGTGAGAGCCTGCTGTTTTACAAGCTTCTCCAATGTTTCATTTTCATCGGGGATAAATCCTCCCGTGTCCACAAGAAGAAATTTTTTACCGTTAATTTCACAAATATCGTAAAGCCTGTCCCTTGTTACACCGGGCATATTATGCACCAATGCTTTTTTGCCTCCTGTAACAGCATTAAAAAGAGACGATTTTCCCACATTGGGTCTTCCTACAATTGCAACAACAGGTAACATACACTCTCCAAAACTACATATTTTAAAAAATTAGGAATTTATTTTACTTTAATCCAAAAACCTTCCCCAGGATAGATAAAAGAAAAACTCTCTATTTTGTATAATTTGATTAAATCGGATATTTCAGCTACTGGAGAAGCTACTTTCCATTTGGAGCCGTCCCATTTCCAAATACTTTCCACGTCCTGAACAGAATTATAAATTGAGATTATATTGTAAATATTTCCCGCTCCCGCGAGATTCCAACCGCTTTCCGTTGTTATCTTATCAACATTATAATTCTCACCTTCAAAAAATTCGCTAAAACCTGTATTTCCATTAAGCCAGTAACCTTTGCCGCTGTAAAGCTTCTGCAAAACAGGCACACCGTATTTATTTACAATATTTAAAATATCCTGTTTCGGACTCCAGATACTCCACTCATTCCCGTTCCATCCCCACAATGTTTCAACTTCACTTTCATTAAAAAACTCAACTGAAACACCTGCGGAATTATACACGGGGATAGATATAAGATTCCAGCCTTTGTTTAAATAAAGCAAAAATTTTTTACCGGGATTAATCAATATTTTATTGCTTGTGCCGCTGCTGTTTTGAGCATTTATATAAGTTTCTTCAAGTGGCGCAAAAACAGTGGCATTGTCATTTTCCGTAAAAACTTTTTTCAAAACATTTCCTTTGGAATCATGAAATGTTGCATCTTTTAAATTAAAACCTTGCAAAACTATTTTCTCGTTTTTATACGGAGATATTTTTGTAGTAAACAATATAGGCTCTGTAACATTATCAAAAATTTTGGTAGCGGAAACATATCCTCCGGAAACCGTTTTTTCGTTAAACAGTTCTCCTTTTGCCGCATGTATTAATTTGGCTCTTATAAAATTGTTTTTAAAAATATTTTCCCACTCCATAATATGCGCTACAAATCCCGTAACAAACCCTGTTGCCATTGAAGAGCCTGAAATGGTAGAATATTTGTTTCCCGCAACAGTGCTGTAAATATCACTTCCAGGAGCTGCAACATCTATTGTTAAAGAACCGTAATTGCTGAATGACGAGAATTCATTGAAACTATTATAGGAAGCAACATTAATGACATTCGGGTATTTTTCCCTGAAAGAGGCGGGATAGCTCTTTGAAACGTTTAAATTGGTATGTGCGTTCCCTGCTGCACAAACTATAATAACGCTATTTTCATACGCCTTTTTAATCGCTTTTTCAAAAATGGAATCATAAGGAGCTTCAACACTTAAATTAATTATTTTGGCTCCTCTCTTAATTGCGTAATCTATACCATCTGCAACATCTTCAAATGTTCCGTTACCTGTTGAATCAAGAGCTTTCACGGGAATAACGGAAGCATTCCAGCACACACCTGTTACACCTGTGCCGTTATTGCCCTTTGCAGCTATAATTCCCGTAACATGGCTACCGTGGCTCTCTGAATCGTCATCATCAGGATTGTTATTGTTATAGGCAAAATTCCAACCGTAACAATCGTCAACAAAGCCGTTGTTGTCGTCGTCAATACCGTTGCCGCATATTTCTCCGCTGTTCTTTAAAATATTCTCTTTTAAATCCACGTGATTATAAGCCACGCCAGTGTCAACAACAGCAATAGGAATATTGGAACAATCCGTATTTATATCCCACAATTGATTCAGTTTCATGTTGTTAATTGCCCACTGTTTTGTAATATACGGATCAGAAGGAAAAACGCTCTTTTTGATAATTTTTTTGGGAACTCTGAATTTTAAAAAATTTTTTAATTGTTTCAGGTCTGAATCTTTAATCTCTATAATATAATAGCCGAAGCTTGATTTTCTTAAAATTTTATACTCATATCCGTTTAATTTGCCTATTTCACCGGTTTCTACTACGATTTTTTCCGCAAATAAATTTGTTACTCCCAATAAAAACAATAAAAAAAACAGTAGAAATCTTTTCATAATCTCTTTTCCTAAAAAAGGGCACGCAACCGTGCCCTT
>CAZLFW010000162.1:0-3520 GCA_964559045.1 uncultured bacterium | reverse complement strand
TTCTCAATGTTTTCCTTTACAACTTCAGCTCCTTTTAAATTTGTATGAGGCAAAACAAGGATAAATCTGTCACGTTTAACATCATTAAAAAATATGTTGTCACTTGCTCTTAATCTTTTTTTCAATACCAAACCTATGGTTTGTATCCAATCAGAAAACTGTTCTTCATTAATTTGCTCAGCATCTTTAATTGTCATATTTATAACACTCATAAATATCTTATATCTTTTAATTTTGAAATATTCGCTGTTTATTATCTGGGAAAAATACATGAAGTTGAATATTTCGGTGCCTGAAAACTTAACAAATTCCGATTGATAAAGAGCAAACTGAACCGCTTTTTCAATTTCTATTGCCCCCCAATTACAAATCATTTGAAAAAGTTTAATGTTTAAAAAGTTCAAATCAACAAAATCCATATCGTAAATGATAATGGCACCCAAAATATTTCCGTTTTTCTTTCTTAATACACCTGCCATAAGAACATTGTTTTCATCTGTTAAAAGCATATCTTTAACGGTTAACACAGAATCCGTTTCAATAAGCTTTTGATAAATACCGTTTTTTTTATCAAAATAGTTTCTAATATCCATATTTCCCGAGATTCGAAACTTGATTATAAATCTATTGTTTGAAAAATCATAAAAAGCAAGTGATTTGGCATTTATAAATTCTTTAGTTATGTTAAGAAGCTCCTTTTTTATTCCTTCTGCATTAAGCTTTGAAAGACTTGAAATAGCATCATGAAGTTTCACTGAAAAATCTTCATCTCTTAATATACGTTTTTCAAGATTGTCTTTTACTTTTTGAACCTGATTGAATTTTTTAGATAATTCCGTAAAATTATTTTGAAGTTCTTTGATATCGTATTTTAAATTTTCTATTTCCATATTTTTCTTTGTTGTTATAAATGAGATAAAATATGAAGATAGAAAAATTACAACAGGAGGAAAAAAGCTTTTTATAATAAGCATATATGAAAAAGTATTATTAAGAAAAGATGGTATATGAACATAAACGGATATTAACGACAGCATAAGTGCTGTTATTAACGACAAATAGAAAGAGAAATAAACGCTTGCAACAATGACAAGCAAAATAAAAATAAAATCCATTTTTCGCTATTTTCTCCTTATTTTTTTAAAATGTTATTTTCCATTTCAGCTCTATACTGTCAACCTGTTCTCTTGAAAAAGCATCATAGTATATATTATAATTAAAATAAAATTTTTTACCAATGTTAAAATAAATATTTCCCGCATAATTGTATTTTTTTGAAATTAGGTCGTATATTGTTCCTATGCTCCAATTCCAATCGGTTTTTTTATCTTCATAATTGTAATATTTTGACAGAAAAAAGTTAATCGCCCTGTAATCGCTGAAAAATACATCTGATTTTTTTTCGTTGTAATAGTTCAGTTTAACATAGTTGAAACCTGTTGAAAAGTAAATATCTTTATAAACATTAAATGAAAAATCAGTGTCAAAATTTACTGTTGAAGCTATTTTGCCTTTTTTATTTCTATAAAAATTTTTTGAAAGCCCCATGGTAAAACCCATTTTTACCGGTTTAACGGTTCCGCTGATTTTAGCTCCTATTTCTCTTGACATTAAATCTTCGTCCACTGCTGTTTTATAATCGGTAAACAAAGTATCATTATAGTATAGTTTGTATTTATTCCCTATGGAAAAACGGAAGTGTCTTTTTCCCGCTTCAAACGTAAATTTATTTTTGTTTATATCCTGTAATTTTAAGTAAATTTCAGCTTTATCCGATTTATAAAGATTGTAAGAGAATCCTATCCAGTATTTGCCGTGAAAAGGAATATTAAAATCTATTTTTTTTGCCTCTACTTTGTTTTTGTATTCCCATGCCGCTGTAATGTTTCGTGAAAATTCGTCTTCCAAATCTTGAACTATTTTTGCAATGTCTCTGTTTTTTTTATGTATTGCAAGAGATTTTCTGTAATATCCCAATGCTTTGAATCTATCTCCTTTCATATAATACAAATATCCGTAATCGGATAAAATAGTTGAATTTTTAACTCCTGATTTTTTTAATATTAAATATGCTCTGTCCAATAGCTTTTTTGCTTCTTTAAAATGTTCTGTTTCAATATTAAACATTGCAAATATTCTTAAAATTCTTATATTTTTTTTGAATTTATCCGTTTTTTTGAAATTGTTGTATTCTTCAGCAAGTGTTTCGTAATTTTTCGAGAAGAGTAGTGCATCTAAAAAGTCAGCATAAATATCTCTGTTAAAACCGCTTTCCTTAATTGCTTCTCTGTATTCGTCAATTACGTTGTTAATGCCGTGAAGCATTACGTATGATTTCAGATAAATCATTTTATTTTCGAAACTGTGTTTTTTAATGTTTTTTACAACGTATTGGAGATATTTTTCTGCTTCTTTTCTTTTTTTTCTGTTGTATAAAATTTCGCCTATGTAAAATTTAATAACAGGATTGTTGTCTTTTATATTATCGTATTTTAAAAAAGTTTTTAAACTTGCGGAAAAATTTTGTTGCCAATAGTAAATTTTTCCAAGCTGCTCAAGTGCGGTAAGGTTGTTTTTGTTAAGAAACAGCACTTTTTCAAAGGCAATTTTTGCAAAATTTTGTTCATTGATTCCCATAAGATATACACCCAAATTATTAAGAAAATCAGTATTAAACGATGTTTTTACCAGTCGTATCACTTCGTTTCTTTTGAAACGTGGAAATTTTTCAGGTATAAGCTCAAGGTAAAACAGGTAATTGGAATTATTAACCTTACCAAAGTATTTTTTGAACAATCTGTTGAATTTGTAAAAAGCTTTTTTCTCTGCATAATAATTGAGTATTTTTGCAATGTAAAATTTTTCTTTGGTTAAAAGAAAATATCTTTCCAGATAAGGAAAAAATTTAGGACTGATTTCAGTATTATTTGCAGCAAAACTTAATTCGTATCTATTTAATTTTGAAGGTTTGTATTGAAGCAAAAGATTTAATGCTTTCTTTTGTTTCCCCTGCATCATGTAAACGGAAAAGAGAAAATGGAGCAAGTTTTCGTCTTTTGCTAAATATGTTTCTGTTAATTTTTCCGCTTGTTTTATCTTATTGTTTGAAATAAGAAAACCTACTATTTCTTTAAGCAGTTTTTCGGAGTAAAAATTTTTTAGTTTTATCAATGAATATTTTAAATAGTTTTCACTGTCGCTTAACGCAAGATACATTGATATTATTCTGTTAAGATATTTTTTGTCTTTAGTTAATTCGTATACTTTGTAAAAAACCTGAGAGACTTTTTCAGGAACTCCTATGCCGTAATAGTCGTATGTTTCTCCGAGGTCTTTCAAATATTTTATATCTTTGGTAAGCTTGTATTTTGTTTTATAAAATTCAATTAAGTCGCTATATTTTGAAAAATACGAAAACAGCGCTATTAATCTTTTTTCTTCTTTTTTATTAAGATTGGGATAACCTATTTCGTTTTTATAGAAATTCATTAGTTTTTCAAGATTACTGCTCCACAAATAG
>CAZLFW010000161.1:0-3760 GCA_964559045.1 uncultured bacterium | reverse complement strand
AGCAGAGTAACCAATTTAAAAAATATAACCAACAAACTTAGGGAAAAAATGAAAGAGATGCAGAAAAGCATTTATTGATGACGGAGTGCTGCTGACGGTTCTATTCGTGATGCTTTAAAAGCTGGATATATGCCGAACAGCAGTGATATTGCAAACACACTTACCACTCCTACTACAGCGTATCCAACTGGAAAAAGAGAAATAATACCGTAAATCTTATTTATAGCAAAGTAAGAAACAATACCGCAGATAAGTCCCAAAGCTGAACCTATAACAGCAATAGAGAGCGATTTTACAATGTATTCTATGAAAATATAAAATTTTGTGGCTCCAAGAGCTCTTTTAATGCCTATTTCTCTTGTTTCCTTTATTGATAAAATAAGCATAATTGCCATAACTCCTATTCCTCCCACGAGCAGTGTTATACTTGATACTATAAATGTGCTGTAAACCATCATTGCTCCTATTTTAGCCTGTTTTTCAATGTAATAGTCCATGCCTCTGACGGAAAATTGAAATTCTTTCAAAGGAAAAACGAGATTCAGGTTTATCTTTTTCAAAATATATTTGACACTATTTTTTAAATCACGGACAAGATTAACATTCTCAGGTTTTACGTATAACGCATCATAATAGTCTTGATTGCTGAATTTATTTTTGAACAGTTTCAGAGGTATTACAACTACATTATCAAGGTCTCTTCCACTTGAACTTGCACCTTTTTCATCCAAAATTCCTTTTATTTTTACAAATTTGCCTTTGATATTTATATATTTACCCAATGTATTTTGATTTTTTCCGAAAAGCTCCTTAAAAATGGTATAACCTATGTAACATCCGTTTAATTGTCTATTTTCTAATAAAGTTTTATAATTGAAAAAATTTATGTAATCTTTGTCAGATCCTATAATTTCAACATTGCTTACGGAATTTCTACTGTATTTTACATTTCCTGATAAAATTTTAACAGCCACTGTTTTGTCAACTCTGAAAGGTAGCGAAGAAACATACTCTATTTCTTTATCTTTTAAAGAGTGAAAAGAGCCTGTGAAATTTCTTCTTATAAAATTTTTTCTTATACTTTCAGGATAAACGTAAACAATATTTACTCCTTGTTTGTTAATTTCTTTATACAATTTGATTTTACCCACAATGCCGAGATAACCCATTGCAATTAAGGAGGTGATGCCTATTATAAGCCCCATTGTTGCCAAAAGATACTGGCTAAAATCTCTGATAACCGATTTAATGATAAACTTAATCATTAATAGCCTTTATAGGATCAATATTTGCAGCTTTCAAAGCGGGGATAAAACCAAAAACGGTTCCCACTGTAATACCGAAAAAAAAGCTTATAAGAAAAGGTTCTGCGTTTAAAAATATTTTAAATTTCAGCTTGTCTGAAAGTAACACGAGGAATAAGATAGAAATTAAAACTCCAGATAAAGTCCCTGTTAAAGCAGTAATAACAGATTCGAATAAAAACTGACTTAAAATGTGCTTTTTTGACGCTCCGCAAGCTCTTCTTATGCCTATTTCCCTTATTCTTTTGAAAACAGATGTGAGCATAATATTTAAAATTGTAAGCCCGCTAACAAAAAAAGATACGAGAGATATTCCGAAAAGCAGTTTTGTCAACTGATTTGTAGACCTGTTTACAAATGAGATAATGTCTTTGGAGGTTATTAGCCTGAAGTCATCAGGCTGATTTTTGCCGAGAGAATGAAGCTTTCTTAAAACATTGCTTATTGTTTTTACATATTCGTCAATATTTTTTACATTATTAACCACAATTTTCATACCTTTCAAATAGTCTTGGTGAAAGAGAAGATTATTGTATATTGAAAGCGGAATAAAAATTCTTCTGTCAATGTCAAATCTTTTTGACGCTCCTTTGGGTTTGTAAACTCCCACTATTTTAAAATAGATATTGCGAATTGATATGAATTTGCCCACCTGATTCAAATCGTGTGATTTTAAAAGCTTATTAACAACGGTTTTCCCTATTACGCAAACTTTGTTTTTCTCTTTTACGTCTTTCTCCGTAATGAATCTGCCGTATAATATTGAATATCCGTGAAGAGTGGCAAATTGAGGATACACTCCGAGCAACCCCACTTTTAGTGAATTTGATTTGTAATTTGAGGTTATGCTGAAAAGCCTGTTGAACGGAGAAACACCTTTAACAAACTCGAGTCTTTGCAATTCCCTGGCATCCGAAAGTTTTAAGGTGGTGGTTTTATATCTTTGATGTGCAAAAAGTTTTCCCGGTCCTGCAAGAATCAAAATTGAATCGTATCCGAAACCGAAGCCTTTCAATACTTTTACAATTTCGTGCTTTGCACCGTTGCTAATTATAATAATGGAGCTAATGGAGAGGGTGCTTATAAATACACCGAGAAACATCAGGAGAGTAAGAGATTTGTTGATTAACAAACCTTTAAAAGCTTCTTTGAAATAGTTCATAAGTTAAATATGTTTTCTGCCAACTCTTGCTGCAAGAAGCACAGGGTCCCAAACAGGTGAAAATGGAGGTGAGTATGCAAGGTCAAGATTATAAACATTGTTAAGGGTCATTTTTGAAGTGATAACCGTTGCCCATACGTCAATTCTTTTAACAGCTTCAACTGGACCTGCAAGCTGTGCTCCAAGCACTTTCCCGCTTCCTTTTTCAGCTACTATTACAGATTTGATTTTTCCCGAATCAGGATAATATCTTGCTTTTGTGCCGCTTATAACACTGAATTTTACAGCATCAAATCCATTTTTTAAAGCTCTTTCAAGAGTTAATCCTGTTCTTGCAATGCCTTTGTCAAATATTTTGGTAACAGCGGTTTCACAGCATCCAGGAAATTTTTCTTTTTTACCTGAAATATTCAATCCTGCAATCATTCCTTCTCTGTTGGCTTTTAATGCAAGAGGAAGAAAAATTTTTTCTTGTGAAACAATATTTTTTGTTTCAGTGCAGTCTCCTGCGGAATATATTAAAGGAAAACTTGTTTGCATAAATTCGTTTACTGAAACGGAATTTTTAACTCCGAGTTTTATCCCGGAATTTAAAAGGAAATCAGTGTTAGGCATGACCCCTGTTGCAAGCAGTATAAAATCGAATTTTAATGTTTTGTTTTCAAGCACAACTTCAGTTTGTCCTTTGAAATCTCTTATTTCTTTTATATGTGAATCCAGATGTAAAACAACTCCGTTTTTTTCAGCTTTTTTCAGAATTATTTCAGATATTTCAGGCTCAAACATTCTTGCAAGGGAACTTCTTCTATGTATCAAATGGGTATCCAAGCCTCTCATTTTAAAAGCTTCAATCATTTCAACGGCAATAAATCCTCCTCCTATAACAGCACAGGACCTCGCACTGGTTTGTTTAATAAAATCATTAAGCTTTTCAGTATCAGGAAGGTTGTTTAAAGTGAATACTTTGTCGGATGTAACAGAAAAATCCGGTTTAACAGGTGAAGCTCCTGTTGCAATAACGAGAAAATCAAAGGAATCTTCAAATGTATTTTCCTTGTTCTTGACAGTAACTTTTTTCTCCTTGCAATTTACCCTTATAACTTCGTGATTTAATCTCAAATCTATTTTCCTGTCATTAATAAAAGTTTCCGGAGTGATTTCAACAAGAGAATTAAAATGAGCAACAGTGCCTTCCAAGTAATAAGGCATGCCGCATGCCGCATAAGAGACATAATTACCTTTTTCAAATACTGTTACATGCCAATCTTTTTGTTGTCTTTTTATCTGACTAGCA
>CAZLFW010000160.1:0-5406 GCA_964559045.1 uncultured bacterium | reverse complement strand
TGAGCTTGGAAAGTTGGAACTTGAAATAACCAATGTTAATTTAAAAGAAATGATAGAAGAAGTGATAATATTGTTTAAAGGTTTTGCTCATGAGAAAAATGTTGTAATATCAACTGAGCATCTTTTTGATTGCATGGCAAGTATAGACAGGAGAAGGATAAATCAGGTTTTTATAAATGTTTTTCACAATGCAATTAAATATTCTCCTGAAAATGCTGTAATTGTTGTTTCTATGGAAAAATCTTTATCCAATGTTAAAATTATAATAACAAACAACACAAAAAACACTATAAAAAAGCACGATATCCCAAAGTTTTTTATTAAATATAAATATTTGTCTGCAGGCAAAGAGAAAGGGAGCGGTCTTGGACTTGCAATTGCCAAAGCGATAATGGAGGCTCATAACGGAAAAATAGATGTTGCCCTTTCCCAAAACAAAATCAGTTTTGCATTGATTTTTCAGAGGAAGACAAATGATAAAAATATTAATAGTTGATGATGATAAAGACCTAATAAAAGTTTTAAAAGCAAATTTATTATTTGAAAATTATGATGTTGTTACTGCTGAAAACGGATTTGAGGCAGACAAAGCTATAGAGGAAACCAATCCAGATCTAATTCTTCTCGACTTAAATCTTCCTGACGTGGATGGTATACAGATATGCCATAAACTTAGAGAAAACAATAACGATATTCCTGTCATTATGCTTACTGCAAGAGATTCTGTATCTGATAAAATACTTGGACTTGAGTGCGGAGCTGACGATTATATTGTAAAACCTTTTAATTTTCTCGAACTTAATGCAAGAATTAAAGGTTGCTTAAGGAGGTGTAGACCCAAGAACGGAGGGATTGATAAAAAAATTATAAAATACGGTGAGCTGACAATTTATCCTGAGAGACATGAAGTTTATTTTAAGGATGAAAAAATAGATTTTACAAAAACAGAATATAAACTTTTTTTGTATCTTTTTGAAAACAGAGGCAAAATTTGCTCCAGAAAAGAGATAAGGACAACTTTATGGAAAGATAAAGAAATTTATAATTGGAGCAGAACCATTGATATTCACATTAACCATATTAGAAAAAAATTACCTGACGGAATAGTAATAAAAACAGTTCAGGGAGTAGGGTATATTTTCGAATAAATTTAATGCGGAGGAAACCCTCCGCATTAAGCTGCAACTTTTTCTCACAAAGTCCAAACCTAATAAGCCTCATCATAGTCCAAATCTTTTTCTGTTAATTTTCCGCTGAACATTTTATATGTGAAAAATTGGTAAACAATTACAATGGGAACAAAAATCAGCGCAACAACAAGCATTATTTTTAAAGTAAGCGGACTTCCTGAAGCATTAAAAGCAGTTAAACTGTATTTGGGATTAATTGTTGAAGGAAACATGTTCGGAAAAAGCCCAACAACTCCAAAAAGTGCTGCGGTGCCAATTGTAACTGCTGATGCAAACCAAGCTTTCCAATAACTCTTTTTCATTAAATATATTTTTGTCCCAAGAAGAGCGAGCACTGTTATTACCGGAATAATAAACAGAATAGGAGTTTTCAGGTAGTTATTGTAAAGTGGTGTTGCGCAAGCTGTTGCAATGAGAATCCAAAGAGCGGAGATGTTGGAGCCTATTGCCACGAGCCATATAAATATTGCATGGGTTTTTTTAGATACTTTGTCCCAAGTAAAAATCCATAATCCTATAAAGGTTGATTCGAGAAAAAAGGCTGCTGTGGCTTCAATGGCAAGCAATGAACCGAAAATATCTCCCACATATTCTGAATATTTTGACCAGTTCTCCCAAATTGGAACTCAAGAGTTATTCCGGTGACAATTCCGAGAGCAAAGTTAATGAGGAAAAGCTTTCCCCAAAATTTAGCAGCTCTTTTAAAGTCTTCGTCTCCGGTTTTCACATACTTTGTTTCATAAATTGCTGTTAAAACAGATAATCCAAGGGTCAATGGCACAAAAATAAAATGAAAAATTGTAGCTGCAGCAAATTGCAACCTTGAAAGAAGAACAACATCCATTTTTTACCTCCTTGATTTTATTTATTTTTTAGGTTTCAAATAACACATCTCTTTTTCAGCCAATTCTTTAAAAGTTATATTTTTTAAGTATTTTCTTACCTTTTTAGTCAAATTACACCATATTGTATTAACATAACAAGCATCTTTTCTAAAGCAATCTACCTGTTCTTCAACACAATAATTTAAAAAAATTTTTCCTTTAATTGCCTCAACAACATTTAACATTGAAATATTTTCAGGAGACTGTATTAGTCTATATAATCCTTTTGAGCCTTTTGTGATTTCAACTATTCTTGCCTTATAAAGCTGCTGAGCTATTTTTGCAAGATAGTGTGGCGGGATTTGCATAGCTTCTGCAATATCATTTTTTGTTGCCGAAAAAGGCTCATCCTGTATTGATAGATAGAGAACGGTTCTTATTGCATAATCTACATCTTTGGTAATTCTCATTATTAAACTCCTTTATATAAGACAATTAAGACCATAATTATCTTATATGTCTTTATTGTCTTAGTGTCAAGGTTTTTTTTAAAATTTTTGAGATGAATTTTTATGGAATTTTTCACTTATACAAAAACAACTTTGAAAAATCTCTTGTTTCAAGGTTGATTTTAAATAAGATATTTAGACTGTAAATCGGATTTGAAAAACAATAGCCTGTAAATCCTTACAGGCTATTGTAAATATTACATTAAGCCTTCCAATCGATAATTTGGTGCTTCTTTGGTTATAATCACGTCGTGAACATGACTTTCTCTTAATCCTGCGTTGGTTATTTGAACAAATCTGGTTTTGTTTTTCAATTGTTCTATATTTTCAGCACCTGTGTATCCCATTCCCGCTCTCAATCCTCCAATTAACTGGTAGATACTTTCCGAGAGCTCGCCTTTGTAAGGAACTTTTCCTTCTATACCTTCTGGGACAAATTTTGCTTCGGTTTCTATTTCATCTTGAAAATACCTGTCTCTGCTTCCGCAAGCCATTGCTCCGAGGGATCCCATTCCTCTGTAAATTTTATAACTTCTTCCTTGAAACAGAATTTTTTCTCCTGGCGCTTCTTCGGTGCCGGCAAATAGACTTCCTATCATTACACAGTCCGCTCCAGCGGCAATTGCCTTAACAATGTCTCCCGAGTATTTTATACCTCCGTCTGCTATTATGGGGATATTGTATTTTGCGGCAATTTTAGAGCATTCCATTATAGCGGTTATTTGCGGAACTCCAACACCTGCAACAATTCTTGTAGTGCAAATGGAGCCTGGTCCTATGCCTATTTTAACTGCGTCAACGCCTGCTTTTGCAAGTTTTTCAACAGCATCCTCAGTGGCAACATTGCCTGCAATAAGCTGAACCTTTGGAAAATTTCTTTTTGTGTCTTCTACAGCTTCAATGACTTTTTTGGAATTGCCGTGAGCAGTATCTATCACTATAACGTCAACATTGTTGTCAACAAGTGCCTGTATTCTCATTTCTCTTTCCACCGATGTTCCTACAGCGGCGCCCACCCTTAGCCTTCCAAAACTGTCTTTGGCTGAATTGGGATATTTTTTTGTTTTTTCAATATCTTTTATGGTTATAAGCCCTTTGAGCTCGTAATTGTCATTAACCACAAGTAATTTTTCTATCCTATGTTTATGAAGATGCTTAATAGCTTCTTCCATTGTTATTCCGACGGGAACGGTGACAAGCTTGTCTTTTGTCATAACTTCTTCTATTTTTCTGTCGAAATTTTCTTCAAATCTCAAATCTCTATTTGTCAGAATTCCAACGAGTTTTTTATTTTTTACAACTGGCACTCCTGATATTTTGTATCTTCTCATTATTTCGAGAGCATCGTATATTTTCTGCTCAGGTTCAACTGTTTTTGGGTCAACAATCATTCCGCTTTCAGATTTTTTAACTTTTTCAACTTCAAGAGCTTGTTGAGTTATTGACATATTTTTGTGAATGATTCCTATTCCGCCTTCACGAGCCATTGTAATTGCAGTGTTTGCTTCGGTTACCGTATCCATTGCAGCACTTACCAAAGGAATGTTGAGTTTTATCTCTTCGGTTAACTTGGTGGAAACATTAACATCTGCTGGCAGCACTTCGGAATAACCGGGGAGCAGGAGCACATCGTCAAAAGTAACAGCTTGTTTAACTATTTTATTTTCCATTTATTATATCTCCTCTCCTTTAATATAACTTTCCGCTAACTTCACTTCGTGCCTCGAACCTATATATACAGGCTCCCTTTGGTCAATTTTTTCAGGTTTTATGTCAAGTATGGGCATTTTGCCGTTGGAAGCGTATCCCCCTGCATTTTCAATTAAAAAAGACATTGGGTTCAGCTCAAAAAGAAGTCTCAACTTGCCGTTTGGGTTTTTTTCAGTGGCAGGATATGTAAACAAACCGCCACCTTTCAGAAGAATCTGATTTATATCAGGAACGAAACCGCCGCTGTATCGTAGTTTGTAACCGTTTTTTTCAAGATAATCAATAAAAGCTCCGTGTTTATCCAAATATTCTTTTTTCAATCCTCCGGGACTGTAAATTTTGTTGCTCTCTTTTAACATTATATTCTCTCTTGTAAGCACAAATTCTCCCAAATTGTTTAATGTGAATTCTTGCACTCCCTTTCCAGCGGAATATACGAGAGTTGTCCTTGGACCGTAGACAACAAACATTGCTCCCACAAGATTTCTACCTGGCTGTAGCAAATTGTCACCTTTGTAAATACCTACAATTGTGCCCACTGAAAGATTTACATCAACAAGGGAAGAACCGTCAAGCGGGTCAATTGCAACACTGTATTGCTTGGGTCCTTTTCTCTCAAAAATAAGTATATTATTCATTTCTTCTGATGCGAAACATTTAACCTGTCCAGTATGGTCAAGCCTGTCTTTGATAATCTCGTCAGCAAGAACATCAAGCGCCAACTGCTCTTCACCGTATAGGTTACTGGTGCCTGCAAGTCCGAGGTCTCCTGTCCTCATTGCATTGACAATATATTTGGAAGCAACTCCTATTTCATAGATAATACTTGCAAGTCCCGGTTCTATATTGTTTTTCATCAAATGATTCCACAATCCTTTTGAAACGTGTCTTTTGGCAGACATAATATCCTCCCTTCGAAGAGTGCAAATTGGTTTGTCCTGATTTCTAAACAAATTTGCGCGAAAAGTCAACCTGTATCCTTTGTATTTTTTACTTGTTTTTTTCAGTTTTTCAGGTTAATAATTTATTAATGAGAAAATTTATAATTTTCCTTGTCATTTTTAGTTCACTAATTCTACCCAATTTTTTAAGCGCAAAACATAATATTTTAATACTTAATTCTTATCATCAGACACTTGCATGGACAGATTCCCTTGTAAAAAATATTATTGA
>CAZLFW010000159.1:0-13692 GCA_964559045.1 uncultured bacterium | reverse complement strand
TTTTATCAGGATATCCATTTAATGTTCTTAAAACTAAAAAAATTTTTGTTGACAGAGAAAATTTTATTAAAAAACCTGTTAGTTCTAAAGAACTTGCTGTTAGATTAAGGAGAGTACTAGATATTTAATTTGCCTCATTTAAAATAGGTCCAAATCTTTGAATGACAAAAAATTATTTAGAATAATTAATGCTTGATAATGGATTATTCGTTCTGAACAGAATGATTTTTTATTTGTCATTTTGAAGGACTTGAAATAATTAAATAATTGGTAAGTTGTTGATGTTAAATAAAAAAATAGATTGATTAAAGGCGCTGTGCAAAAGTCTTATAAACAAACTTGAAAAAAGAGATTTTTGGGCTTGAAGCCCTTAAAATAACCGTTTTTGTGGTAAATAAGAGCACTTGTAAAAAATTGCTGTTGGATTTTACATTAACTTTTTTCTGTCTAAATTTCTTGGGGTATTATAGTGCAAAGTCTTATATTATTTAAAACAAGGTGCTTCCTTTGTTTCTGCGTATGAAATATCGTAAATCAAAGTTTCCAGATGCAGCATATCGAGGGACTTATCAGCATCTATCTTTTCCATAAGGAAAACCTTATGAAATTTTCCGCAATTTTCGCACTCGTAGAATCTGAAACTGTTAATATCTTCAAATTCAATATAGCTAAGTTTTTTTTGCTCTTCTGTTTCGCAGAAAGGACACTTTATACGCAAGTATCTCCATTCCATGCCGCATGTTGAACAAACAAGAAATTTTTTGCCTTCTTTGTCAATGTATGAATATTTAAAAGAGCTGCTGCAAAAGGGACATTTATTTTTCATATAATTTTCAACAGAGATATTTTCTTTACCTGTTTGTCTTAATTTTTCCATAATTGAATTTAAAACAGTTCGTATAAGAAGAGATATTTCATCAGGCTCGTTAATTTTAAGCTTGTCCGCTCTATTTTCAATAAAATTTTTTATACTTTTTTCTTCTAATAAACCTGTAACTTCTTTGGGAACTTCACTTAACATTGGAGTATCTTTAAAATTTTGAATTTTCTCATTCAAATCTGTAAAGTCAATATGTTTTAAAAAATTTATTTTATTATTCCATACCTCTTTTAATATTTCTCTGTATCTTTTTATGTCCAATTTAATCTCCTTTTCAGGTTTTTGTCAGGTTTATGGTATATGGTAAGTTCAAGGTTGATAATTCAACCTTGAACTTTAAAATAGTATTTTAAACCTGACCTGCAATTACCACAACATATCTTAAAAGAAAAGCTCCCACTATTATCAGTATAGGAGTGATTACTGATCTGCTGAGTTTTTTCCCTTTGATTCTATAGTTTATAATTGACCAAAAATTTAATATCAGAGGGATAATCAAGCCTATTATTACAACTCCTATCCAGAAAAGAGAAGCAACAGAATCAGGGAGAACAGAGCTGTTTTTTTCTGAAAGTTCAATTGCCATGAAAATAATTATCACAATCTCTGCAAATATAGCCATGTTATCAACTAATTTAAGTTTATACTTGGATATTTCCGCATTGCCGTTTTCACCGGATTTTTGCATACTGTAGAGAAAATATATTAAAGCAATGGCACTGGACACTCCTGAAGCGATAAATAAAGCTCCGAGAAAAGGAGTATCGGACCAGAACGGTCTTGATGTTTCAGTTAACAGCACTCCAGTGTAAACCGCAAGAAAAATTGCTACCGATAATCCTATTGCATTTATAGCTTTCCTCGGCACAACAAGGCTTATGTAGTATCCCAATCTCCAAATCCCTTTGGAATTGTCTTCACTTCCATGAATCATTAAAAAAGATACCACGCTGAAAACCGAGAAAGTTATAACACCCCAGACTCCCACTGACATTGGAGAGGTAAATTTGTAGGTGGTTAAAACGTTTAAAAATCGTCCGGGACTTCCCAAATCTCCTATTAAACAGAGACCTCCGATAGCAATTGAAGGAAGTGCCACTGAAAAGCCTATTTTTGCTATTGACTTGTTTTCTTCAAGATCGCATAAGTCTGCAAGAGCTGCTATAAGGTATGCTCCTCCTGCAAGACCGCCGAGAAAAATGTATATTATAATAGGTAAACCCCATTGGATAACTTGACCTTCCATGCTTAACCTCCTTTTTAATTATTCTTTGTCTTCCCTTTTTATCTTTTTTCTGTCCCTGAAAGTAAATATGGCACCCAAACTTATAACAGCGGCTGAAATCAGACCAATAAACGAATTTGAAAGAATATTGTAAAAATATTTGGATACAATTTTAGGATTTTTAGGAAGACCGTAAAATTCAGGGTCATTTAGAAGTATATAGAAAAATCCCAATCCACCCAATTCTTTTTCTCCGTATATTGATGCTTTGGTATTGCCTTGACTTCTTAAAATGTTCAGCCTATCATAAGCCATTGCAAGAAGCTGACTTCTGTTGCCAAATGTGAGAGCTCCTGTTGGACATGCTTTGGAACAAGAAGGTTCGTCGCCTCTTTCCACTCTGTCAAAACATCCTGTGCATTTCAGGCTGGTGCCTGTTTTGGTGCTTATATGCGGTATTCCGAAAGGGCATAACTGTATACAGTTTTTACACCCTATGCAAACTTTTTGGTCTATGTAAACCATTCCTGAAGCTGACCTTTTAATTGCTCCTGTAGGACATCCTTCGAGGCAGTTCGAATCTGTGCAGTGATGGCACCCGTGCCTTTTAAAATGCCATAGAACTTTATTGTTTTCTTCTATTTCATAAAATTTTATTATGCTCCAAGTATCTTCGCTTAGTTTCGGCGGATTTTCATAAGAGCCTCTGTTAAAGGTTTTTTCCGCTGAAAGATTATTCCACTCCTTGCAGGCAACTTGGCACGCCCTGCAACCTATGCATTTTGAAATATCTATTAAAACTCCTTTTCTCACAGCCATGTTATCCCCCTATGTTTTAAATTTTTTCAATATTCACCATAAAGGCTTTTGTCTCAGGTATAAGTGTGTTGGGATCACCTATTGTAGGTGTCAAAATATTTGCCGCATCTCCTCCGTTTTTAGGGTATCTCCAACCAAAACACCACGGAACACCAACCATGTGAACAATTGAGCCTTCGACTTTAAACGGCTTAAGCCTTTTGGTAACAATAGCAACAGCTTCAACCTCGCCTCTTGCAGAGACAACTTTAACCTTTTCTCCGTTTTTGATATTTTTTATTTTTGCCAGTTCTTCACTCATCTCAACGAACAATTGAGGCTGCATTTCAAGTAGCCATGGCTGCCACCTTGTAAGGACACCTGTTTGCCAATGTTCCGTAACTCTGTATGTTGTGCCTACAATTGGAAATCTCGGATCGCAGCTTTTGAATACGTTTTCTCCTTTACCCACTCCTGATTTACTTAGCAGGGGAGCAACGGGATTTAGCTTGCGAGGATTAAGCAGATTTTTTTCAACAGGGCATTCAAGCGCCTCATAATGCTCAGGAAAAGGACCGTCTGCCCGTCCTGGTCCAAATATATGAGCATGTCCTTGCGGTTTCATAATAAAAGCGTATCTTGATTTCTCTCCTGCTGCAAGTGGAGGCCAGCCGCCGTCAGGAACATCTCCTACCCATTTGTTTCCTGTCCATTTTATTACAGGTTTTTCAGAATTCCACGGTTTGCCGTTTTTATCAACACTTGCTCTGTTGTAAATTATTCTCCTGTTAACAGGCCAGCACCATGACCATTCTGAAAAAAGGCCTATTCCCGATTTATCAACTGGAACACGCCTTGCAGCCATATTCCCCTTTTCCGTGTAACTGTTGCAATAGAGCCAATTACCAGACGATGTTGCACCGTCATCGGTTAAATAGGCAAAAGAAGGGACCAAAGTGCCTTTTTTAAAGAGTTTACCCTTTACTCTTGTATCTTTAAGGAAATATCCGTTAATTTCCTTAGCAATTAAATGAGGATCTATTCTTTTAACAAAACCTTTCTCATCTTTTTCACCATAATCCCATGAAAGTTTAAGCAGAGGTTCAGGGAATGCTCCGCCCTCTTTTTCATACAATTTTTTTAGCCTGAAATATAATTCGTTTATCATTTCGGAGTCAGGCTTTGCTTCTCCGGGAGAATCCACTGCTTTGTATCTCCACTGCATCCACCTGCCGCTGTTGGTTATGCTGCCTTCCTTTTCAAAACTCATGGCACAGGGAAGCATAAATACTTCAGTGTCTATGTCGGAAGGATTCATACCAGGACCTTTCCAGAAAGAGCCTGTTTCGTTGTCAAAGAGGTTGACATTTACCAACCATTTTAATTTGCTTAGAGCTTTTCTCACTCTGTTTGAATTTGCACCGCTACAAGCGGGATTTTGTCCCCATGCGAAAAAGCCTTCAATGTTTCCTTTTTCCATTTGCTCGAAAATCATCAGCCAAGAATAGTTTACCCCGTCATCAACCTTAGGAAGCATTTCGTAACATTTTTCCAAAGGAGCGTTTAAACCGAACATTGCCCTTAGAAAACTTGCGGAATATTTAGGATAATTTCCCCACCAATTTGCGCTCATAGGGTCATTGCTAACAGGAGTATATTTTTTATTGTAAGCATCAAGAGTTTGCTGGGATGCTCTCGGTGTTTTTAAATATCCGGGTAAAATATGCCATAACAGGCAATGGTCTGTTGAACCTTGAACGTTTGATTCACCTCTTAGGGCATTAACCCCTCCTCCTGCCATACCAATGTTACCGAGCAGCAACTGTATAATAGCCATTGTTCTAATGTTTTGAGTGCCAACTGTATGCTGAGTCCAACCCATTGCATACATAATGGTGGCAACTTTGTCTTTTTTGCCTGTGGAAGCATAGGTTTTGTAAACTTCAAGGAGAACGTCCTTAGGGGTTCCTGTTATTTCCGAAACAATTTCAGGAGTATATCTTGAATAATGTTTTTTCAATAATTGAAATACACAGTTAGGGTCTTTTAAAGTAAAATCTTTTTTAGGATTGCCGTTTTCATCAAGCTGAAATTTCCATGTTGATTTGTCATATTTTCTTTTAACTGAATCGTATCCTGAAAAAACACCGTTGTTGTCAACGGGAAGTTTAAAGTCGGGACTAACGAGAAAAGATGCGTTTGTATAAAGCTTTACATATTCTTCAAAATAAAGTTTGTTTTCAATGATGTATTTTATCATTCCTCCGAGAAACGCTATATCTGTTCCGGGACGAATAGGAGCATAGATATTTGCTTTTGAAGATGTCCTTGTAAATCGCGGGTCAACGCTTATAAGTTTTGCTCCCTTTTCCATTGCTTGGGTAACCCACCTGAATGAAACAGGATGATTTTCAGCTGCGTTACTACCCATAATGAGTATAACATCAGCATTTTTTATATCTATCCAGTGATTTGTCATAGCGCCTCTTCCGAACGACTCTGCCAGAGCCGCAACAGTTGCGCTGTGTCAGATACGTGCTTGATGTTCTATATATACCAGTCCCAGAGCACGTAAAAATTTCTGAAATATATAGCACTCTTCATTGTCGAGAGCTGCGCTTCCAACTGAAGCAATTGCATCAACTCTATTAACAATTTCACCTTTTGCATTTTTTTTGATAAAATATTTGTCCCTTGTTTCTTTGACTCTTTTGGCTATTTTATCAAGTGCCCAATCCCAGGAAACTTCTTTCCATGTTTTTGATTTGGGAGCTCTGTAAAGAGGTTTTGTAAGTCTGTTTTTGTTAAAATCGTAACTAAGCTGAGTCAGAGATTTTCCTTTGGAACATAATTTGCCGCTGTTTATGGGATGATCCGGGTCCCCTTCACTTCCGATAAATTTTCCGTCTCTTGAATGCACTATTATTCCGCATCCAACGGCACAATACGGGCAAATTGTGGTGGTCTCTTTTGTCCTCTTATACTTGAGAGGAATTTGCGCATGTGCAGACTGCAATTTAATGTCCTGACCAATTACAATGCCTGCAATGCCTGCTCCTGTCCATTTAAGGAAGCTTCTTCGTGTAAGTTTACCTGTCATGCAACCCTCCTTTTAAAAAAAATTGTGCTTTTTAAAATTGCATTTTTCATACCATTTTGAACTACATAGCAAAATACAATAATATCAACATGTTTTGGGTTGGTGATTTTATTGCAATATAAAAGAAGTGGGTAAAAAAGTCGGAGTAATGGTTATTTTTGTCCTGCTATTAAAAACTTTTTCATGTTTTATGCAGAAACAAATAGTTAGAATTCTTTTAGTGGTTAGGCAATGAATTTATATTTAGTTTCAGTTGGTTAGAATACTGTTAAAAAAATTTACCAAATCCCAATATCACATGTTATGGATTTATCAACAAAGAAACAAAACAGATGCTTTTAAAGAATTTTACTTGCATTATTAGTGCAAAATGATTAAAATAAATAAAAGAAAATATAAAAGGAGGAGGGTTATGGACAATTTTTTCAGAAAATCGTTTTTGGCTGGCATAGGTTTTCTTGCTGCAACTGAAGAAAAATGCAGAGAAAACATTGAATCTTTTGTGAAAAAAGGGGAACTTACCGAAAAAGAGGGAAAGGAAATTTTTGACAGATTCAAGGAGAGATACAAAGATTTTTTTAAGGATATTGAAAAGAAAATAGATATTCAAGTTGAAAAAATAATAGAAAAAGCGGGTCTTGTAAAGGCTGAGGATCTTGAGGAAATTAAAAAAAGGTTAAGGGCAATTGAAGATAAATTGGAAAAATCGGATTAATTATTTATGAATATCATTAATATTGCAAAAACATACAAAAAATTAAAAAGGCTTAATCAGATACTGCCTGTGCTGATTAAATACGGTTTCGGGGGAGTTTTAAGCGAGCTGAAACTTGATTACTACTTTTACTTGAGTAAAAATATTTTTAAATTTAAAGAGAGAAAAGAATACGAATCATTAAGCAATGAAAAAAGGTTCAGACTTGCTTTGCAGGAACTTGGACCAACTTTTGTAAAACTCGGACAGATTTTAAGCACAAGAGAAGACATACTGCCTAATTCATGGATTGAAGAGCTTGAAAAACTGCAAGACCAGGCAGAGCCTTTTCCATTCAGAAAAGTTAAATCAAATATCGAAGATAATTTTTCTTATATTAATGAAACACCCATTGCAGCGGCATCAATTGCTCAGGTGCATTATGCGGAACTAAAAACAGGTGAGAAAGTTGTTATTAAAATCAAAAGACCGGGAATTGACGAAACAGTGGCAACTGATATTCTCCTTTTAAAGCAGTTTGCTCTGCTTTTGGAAACGTATATTCCGGAAATAAGAATTTTCAGACCTGTAAGCCTGGTAGAAGAATTTGAAGATATAATATTAAAAGAGCTTGATTTTTTTCACGAACTGCAAAACATAAAAAATTTCAAAGCTATCTTTGAAAATGACGAATTTGTCCATATCCCCGAAGTTTATGAAGAATTTTCAGGAAAAAATCACATTGTAATGGAATATGTTGAAGGTATAAAAATCAACAATTTGGAGGAATTGAAAAAGCAAGGGCACAACCTTGTTTACATTACCAAAAACTGGAGCAGAAAAGTCATAGAGCAAGTGTTGGTGCACGGTTTTTTTCATGCTGACCCTCATCCTGGGAATATTTTTGTCCTTCGGAACGGTAAGCTTTGCTATCTTGATTTTGGAATGATGGGAAGGCTAACGTCGGAAATGCAGTTGTATATCGGGAAACTTATTATTGCAATTGCATCCAAAGATGTTGATGTGATAGTTAAGGTTTTAAACAAAATGGCTGATGATTTTTATGTTGAAAACTTAACCAAGTTCAAAAAAGACCTGCTGGATTTCATAAATTCTTACTATAACGTTTCACTTAAAAATTTCGATATAGGCAGAGTATTCAAAGAGCTTTTCAGAATTTTGCGAAAGTATAACATTAAAATCATTGTTGATTACGTATTGCTTGATAAAACCATTCTTACAATGGAAGCAATTTGCAAAAAAATGGACCCTGATTTTAATATTTTCGACAATGCTAAAAACATTGTAAAAGAGGTTCTGAAAAAAGAGAAAAGCTTTTCAAAACTTAAGAAAGAAACTTATAAAAAGCTTGAAAATATAAACGAATTAATTGAGGATATTCCACAAAATTTCTCAGAGCTTTTAAAGAAAGTTTTGAAAAATCATCTTGAAGTAAAATTTTACCATAAAGGCTTGGACGATTTTATCAGGGAAATGGACAAAGCGACCAACAGGCTGGTTTTCGGGCTTATTATATCCTCCACCATTATAGCCTCTTCCATTATTGTGAAAACAGGCATAGGTCCCACTGTCAGAGGTGTTTCAATCCTTGGCATAAGCGGTTTCTTGTTTGCTTTTATTCTTGGAATATGGCTTATTTACGGAATTCTAAAATCAGGAAGGCTTTAATACAAATTCATTAACAACAGGGGTTTCTCCCGAAAAATTTTTTACCTAATGCATATTTAGCGTGATATTATCGTTGCTTTCAATTGATGAGAACTCCAGCCTTGAAAATTTTAAAATTTTCAGCAGTTCTCTTTTGGAAATTCCAGTTATCTTGTAAGCCAGATTACTGTTTTCAGCAATAACAAGAGAAGCGTTTATATTAAAACCTGCTATAATTTTTAAAACATTTTTAACTTCAGTATAATCTTTCGGATTGTTTATTATAAAGAAAAAAGATGTTGCAGAATCCTCTTTTGCAGATTCGGAAAATGTCGTTAAATTGAGATTAGAGATAAACTCCGCCATGTCCCCGAAAAAATTGTCAGGAAGATATTTTACTGGATTATCGCCAATATTTGCAAGGATTTTAACTTTTTTTGAAAAAGATTTTAGTAAAATATTGTTGGCGTCATATATGTCTACATGAAATGTCAAATTGTCAAATTCTTTTCCTATGCTGTAGACCTTTTTTTTGGTAGTTATTTCGTAAGCAGCTATTGCAAGAATATCTTTCGGCATTTTAAACAAGGTTTCACTGCTGTAAATCTTTTCCGAAGGCAGAACAGACTTTGCATTCGGCACTAAAGCCAAATTTTTTCTTAAAAAGTCTGAGCACTCTCTATCAATTTCAAAAGTAACGTTGTCCTTAATACAAACCGACAAGATATAAACCGGATTTCCGGAAAAACCGTTCTTTGTTGTTTTTGCAATTAAAGAGGTGTTAACATATACTTTTAACGTTACATTAAAAATATTTCCAGTTTGTTTTTCTTCCAATATTTCGTAACCTTCTATGTATTTTTCCGGATTTGAAGTTACAGATGCCGGCTCGCTATTCAAAGGGAAATCCGCACAAACTTTATTGAGCGCTTTTCTGAAAGCGTCTTGAAATGCACTTTCTTTTGCTTTTTCAATGTTGTCTCCGATTATGCTTATTCCAGTAACTTCAACTGCGATTGTTCCGCTGGCAGCATAAACGGAAATTATAAATAAAAAGCTTATTGTAATTAATAAAAAAATTCTATTTAACATAGTGAATTAGTTTGGATAAAATCGTTTCTATGTAGGGAAAAATTTTCGATTGAGACGTTGCTGTTGAGGTAAAAAAGAACATTATTATGTAATTCAAACCGTATACAATAAAAGTAGCGAGAATTATTCCGAAAAGAGAGCCAAGCAGCTTGTCTACAAAGCCTATTATGTTAAAAGTAATTAGTTTTCCTGTAAGTATGTTTCCCAAATACATTCCGAAAAGAGTGAGAAGAAAGAAGAGAAAAATTTTAATAATAAGAGAATTAATGGCAATATTTTTGTAAATATATACTTCTTCTGGTAATTTCAAGTGAAATATAAAGAGGGAAACTCCTACGAGGACAATAAAAGTAAGAACAGATTGAATCAACCCTCTTACATATCCGTAAATAATAAAAAAAATATAAATTGTAAAAATTATAATATCAACTTTATTCATTCTTGCCTACAATTTGGATTAAATTGTTTTCCAAATTAATGTTAAGCATAATGTTTTTGGAAAAAGTGGCATTTGAAAAAATACCGTTGAGAATTATATTGTTGAAATTGTTTATATTTATTTTTCCGTAAAGGTTAAAATAAGTTTCTTTGTCTGTTGTGACTATTTTGGGAAAATTAAGAAATTCATTTTCTCCCTTGATAAAACCTTTCATCATTTCAAATTTTAATTTTCCAGTTGAATTATCGTTTGAATGAATTTTCAAATTAACAAGATTGTCAGATTGTAATTCTGTTGTGAGATTGTCAGGGGTTATCCCGTTAATGTAGAAATCTTCTATGAAAAAATATCCTTTTGCATCTGTAAATTTTTTATCTTTTCCTTCTCCTATGAAAGTAACGTTGAGTAATCCCCCCAATTCTGGTTTTGTATATAAAATTTTAAGGAGTTTACTAATGTCAACATGCTTTATTTCAACGGCAGATTGAAAAAGCTCGTTTTTATGAATAAGGGAAAGTAAAAATTTGCCTCCGTCCAAGTTAAAGTTCAGTTTATTAATGTTTAGTTTGTTATCTGCATAAGAAGTGTTAATGTTTAAGTTTTCAAGTGTGATATTGTCAATTGCAATCTTGTTGATTTTTACGTTTGAAACAAGTTTGTATCCCGCAAGATTTGTTAAGTAGGAATAATCGGGAAGAGACACGGATTCTCCGTTTAATGTAACGGTTATTTTTTGAGATTCGGGTGCCCTTCTATAATTAAGGGAAAAAGTGACGTTTTCAAACGTAATATTGTCAAAGTTGCCAGAAACAGGAATATCAGCATGAAAATTCAGGTTATAATTATTATTGTTTAAAATTTCACCGGAGAAAGCTATTTCATGATTATTATCAATGTATAATCTCCCGTTGGTTATTTGTGATGTGTCAAAGTTGCGAGTAAGGATGAATTCTATTTTGTAATTTTTGAAAGACATTACTATTTTTTTCTTGTTTATGCTGTTAATGCCTCCGTTAAGTAAAATAGAGCCGCTTGCTGTTTCGTAATTAAAATTTATCGGCAAGTTTAATTTCAAAATACGAGAAATCTCTTTAATTTTTGAAGATTTAAAATCAGCTTGCAGTAACACACTCCCTTTTTCTGACAAACTGCCGTAAATAGCAAGAAAAACATTGTCAAAAAATCCGTTAAATTTAAAGTTTAACTTTTTTTTAAGCAAAATTTCACCTGCAACATTTTTAACTTGAATGTTGTTAAAAAAAGTTTTGAAATGTGTAAATTCTATTTTTTGAATTGGAAAAGTAATGTATTTTAAATTTTCTGACATTGATAAGATTTTATTTAATAGTGTATTTTCCACAATAATGTTATTAATTGTTATTTTTCTTGTAATGTAGTTATACGTTGCTTCAGAAATAAAAATATTGTCGGAACTAATTCCTTTGAAATTGATAATGTAAGGATAAAAAGGGTTTTTTTGAATTTGTGATATTGAAATTTTCTCTCTGAAAAGGAGAAAAAAATTATTTTTTAAAACTTTGTCTGGATTTTGCAAAAAATAGAGATAAACATAGGCTGAGATAATACATATAAAAAAAAGACAAAATATAAATCTAAAAAATTTTTTCATTTTACAACACCTTATGTTAATTTAAGGTTTCACATGCAATGTTCAAGAATGAAATACAAAAAGAAAAATAAAAAAGCCACCGAACGGTGGCTTAAAACCAGTTATAAAAATTAAATTATTTTCCGTCCCAAAGAGACCATTTGCCTCTTGTTTTTGCAAAATTAACCGCATTCTTTTCGTCTGCGTAACTATAATCCCTGTTAATATCAAAAACCTGTCCAGGAAAAATAAGGTCAGGGTCTTTAATCTTTTCTTTGTTGTATTTATAAATAAGAGGCCACATAAAAGGGTCGTTGTAAATCTCTTTATAGCTTGAAATAATCCATAAACATTCGCCTTTGACCACTTTATGAATCATAGGCATTGCAACCATTTTCGGCTTTTCCATTTTCATTGCAGGCTGCTCTTTTTGAACAGGAGCAGGTTTTGCAGGTGGTGCAGGCTCTTGCTTAGCTTGTTTAACCGGTGGCTTGGCAACTGTCTGGTCCTTTTTCACAACTTGTTTCTTACAGCATGCACTCATTAAAAATACGCACATTACAAAAAATAACAGATACTTTAACCCCTTTTTCATTATTCTCTCCTTTCTGAAAGAGATATTATTTTATAAATACGGATAGTTTATACTACATAAAACGAATGATTATGTCAATTAAAAATTTTGACTTTTAAATTTTTTTGCATTATACAAAATTTTGATTAAATTACGTATTTTTCGGAGGGACAATGTTAGCTAAAAGAATAATACCATGTTTGGACGTTATGGAAGGAAGAGTTGTTAAAGGTATAAACTTTCTTGAGTTAAGAGATGCGGGAGACCCTGTTGAAAATGCAATGGAGTATGACAAGCAGGGTGCAGACGAGCTTGTATTTCTCGATATTACCGCATCTCACGAAAAAAGAGACATTATAATTGATGTTGTTAGAAGAACCGCTGAAAATATTTTTATGCCTTTTACCGTAGGCGGTGGCGTAAGAACCATTGACGACGTAAGAAATCTTTTAAATGCAGGAGCGGATAAGGTTTCTATAAATACCGCCGCTGTTAAAAATCCCGATTTTGTTACTGAATCAGCGGAGAAATTCGGCAGCCAATGCACTGTTGTTGCCGTTGATGCCAAAAGAGTTGAAAACCCGAAATTTATAAAATTTAAAGAATTAAGCTGGGAAATTTTCATACATGGCGGCAGAACTCCCACAGGAATTGATGCTCTTGAATGGGGAATGAAGATGGAAGAAGCTGGAGCCGGCGAGATACTCCTTACAAGCATGGATAGAGACGGAACAAAAATAGGATATGATTTGGAACTCACCGAGTTTTTTTCCTCCAATTTGAAAATTCCCGTTATTGCTTCGGGTGGTGTAGGAAATTTGCAGCACATTCTTGACGCTTTTGTTGTTGCAAACGCAAGTGCTGCTCTTGCAGCGTCAATTTTTCATTATAGAGAGTATTCAATTGAAGAAACAAAGAAATTTTTAAAACAAAACGGTGTGAATGTGAGGATTTAATAAAGTTTTACAGACATTGTCTTATGTTTTTTTACAGATACCAAGCCAGGTGGCGAACCTTTTGGTTTTTTTACATATTTAATTTTAGTGTAAATAACTTCACCTTTTCCGTTTTTAAAGCATTTTGAATTTTCAAGTGCTTTTTTTGCAGCGAATTTTATAACATTGCTTTTCAGGTTTTCTTCTTTTTCCAGAACAATTACATGCGAACCAGGATAATCTTTTACGTGAAACCATAAATAATCGGGTTTCCCAAACTCTTTTCTTATAAAATCGTTTGCTTTGCTTGATTTTCCCACTATAACGGTGATATTTTCATGGACAATTCTGTCAAAAGGTGCTGATTTAATACTCTTTATTTTAACATTTTCTTTTGGATTCAATTCTTGCTCCATATATTCCAGTTCACTGATGTTTGTTGTAGTTTCCGTGAAATATGACAATTCTTTCAAGAATGCCAACTCTTCTTCTATCTGTTGAATTCGTTCGTTTAATTTTTCAACTCCTCTTTTTCCTTTTTTAGCGATTTTGAAATAGAATTCAACATTTTCCAAAGGAGTTTTGTCTTCTTGAAGCTTAATTTCAATTTGAGGGAAATTATCGGAATAATAGTCTGTAACCGAAATATTGTTCATCCCTTTTTTCAGAAGGTGAATA